>NZ_JAYFNG010000019.1:0-182037 GCF_034933565.1 Raineyella sp. | reverse complement strand
CCACCGCGTAGAAGCGGGCGGTCTTGTCCCCCGACGGGCGCAGCAGCCGGCCGAGTCGTTGCGCCTCCTCCTGGCGTGAGCCGAAGGCACCGGAGACCTGGATCGCCACCTCGGCGGTCGGCAGGTCGATGGAGAAGTTCGCCACCTTGGAGACCACCAGCAGGGTGATCTCCCCGCTGCGGAAGGCGGCGAACAGCTCCTCGCGCCGCGTGTTGGGGGTGGAGCCCTTGATCAGCGGGGCGTCGAGGGCCTCGGCGAGCTCGTCGAGCTGGTCGACGTACTGTCCGATCACCAGCGTCGGGGTGCCCCGGTGGTGCGCGACCAGATCGAGGATCGCGCGCTGCTTCGTCTCCGCAGTGGACGCCAGCCGGTACCTCACGTCCGGCTCGGCCATCGCGTACGCCAGCCGCTCGTCGTCGCGCAGGGTGACCCGCACCTCGATGCACTCCGCCGGCGCGATCCAGCCCTGGTTCTCCAGGTCCTTCCACGGCGCGTCGAACCGCTTGGGCCCGATCAGCGAGAACACGTCGCCCTCGTGCCCGTCCTCGCGGACCAGGGTCGCGGTCAGCCCGAGCCGGCGGCGCGCCTGCAGGTCCGCGGTCATCCGGAACACCGGGGCGGGCAGCAGATGCACCTCGTCGTAGACCACCAGCCCCCAGTCCCGGGCGCTGAACAGCTCCAGATGCGGGTGGACGCCGTGGCGCTTGGTGGTGATCACCTGGTAGGTCGCGATGGTGACCGGGCGGATCTCCTTGCGGGCACCAGAGTACTCGCCGATCTCCTCGGCGGTCAGCGTGGTCCGGCGCAGCAGCTCGTCGCGCCACTGCCGGGCGGAGACGGTGTTGGTGACCAGGATCAGCGTCGTCGCCGAGGCCCGGGCCATCGCCGCCGCCCCGACCAGCGTCTTGCCCGCCCCGCAGGGCAGCACGACCACCCCCGAACCGCCCTGCCAGAAGGAATCGACCGCCTGGCTCTGGTACGTACGCAGCTGCCAGCCGTCCTCGACCAGGTCGATCGGGTGGCGTTCGCCGTCGACGTAGCCGGCAAGATCCTCCGCCGGCCAGCCGAGCTTGAGCAGCACCTGCTTCAGGTGCCCGCGTTCGGACGGGTGGACCGCGACCGTGTCGGCGTCGATGACCTGGCCGAGCATCCCCGCCACCTGCTTGGCCCGGGCCACTTCGGTGAGCACCGCGGCGTCGGTGGAGACCAGCACCAGGCCGTGCACCGGATGCTTCTCGATCCGCAGCCGCCCGTACCGGTCCATCGTCTCGGCGACATCGACCAGCAGCGTGCTCGGCACCGGGTAGCGCGAATAGGTCAACAGCACGTCGACGACCTGCTCGGCGTCATGGCCCGCGGCCCGGGCGTTCCACAGGCCCAGCGGGGTGAGCCGATAGGTGTGGATGTGCTCGGGGGCCCGCTCCAGTTCCGCGAACGGGGCGATCGCCAGCCGGCACTCGTCGGCCAGCGGGTGGTCCACCTCGAGCAGGAGCGTACGGTCCGACTGCACGACCAACGGTCCCAAACGTGACATGGCGACCATTGTCGCACCAGCGGGCAAGCCCGGCCCCCGGACGGACCGGGTCAGTGCCGGTGCGGCGGCGCAGGCAGGTCAGCGCAGGCCGGTCAGCGCAGGCAGGTCAGCGTACGGAGCCGGCCAGCTCCTCGGCGAGTCCGGCGATGGCCTCGGGGCGGGGCGGTCCGGGCAGCGGGTCGACCGGCCGGGGCCGGGCCCGCGGCCGGACCGGGGTGGTGACCAACCGGCCGGTGGAGTCCTCCGCGGCGGGGGACAGGCCCAGCTCGTGCAACAGGCCGACCACCTCGTCCGCCTCGGCGTCGGCGACGATCACCCCCGGTGCGAGCCGGCGCAGGCCGAGCGGGCCGGCCTCGGGGTGGCTGAGCAGCTGGGTGAGCACCGCCGCGTCGTCGGTCTGGATCCAGGCCCCGACGCTGCCCACCCGGATCCGGCCGTGGCGGCGGGCGACGTCGCCGACCAGATACTCCAAGGGCTGCGGCACCCCGGTGCTGGAGTGCTCGGTGAGCCAGCCGAGCACCCGGTCGGCCGACCACCCGGCGTCGAAGGCCCGGCGCAGCGACGTCTGGCTGAACCGGAACACTCCGCCCGCCCCGCGTGACTCCTGGTCCGCCAGCAGCCGGGTGACCCGGCTGGTGTCGTGGTCGAGGGGGCCGGGGGCGACGGCGGTGAGGTCGGACTGCAGGATCAGCTCGGCGACCGGCTCGGGGAACTCACCGGCCAGCGCGGCCGGCATCGAGGCCTGCTCGTCGGCCGCGACCGCCATCAGGCCGGTCACGGCGTCGAGTGCCTGCAGGCCCAGCCAGCCCGCCTCCTCCCACCACTGCCCGGTCATCTCGGCGAGGTCCACCTGGGCGGCCAGCGCGGGCCGGTGCCAGGCGTACGCCTCGGCCAGCGGGGCGGCTCCGACCAGGGTGCCGGGGCTGACCTCGGCGCAGACCCCGATCAGGCCGCGGCGCAGGTCCGCCGCACCGCGCCAGTCGGCGTCCGGGCCGAGGGCGTGCGCCTTCGGGCGGACCGACCAGTGGTACCAGCGCAGGGTGCCGGCCCAGACCCGCACCAGGTCGGTCCAGCGCTCGGCCGAGGGCCGGTCGAGCCACTGGTCGAACGCGGGGGTCGGCAGCAGCGTCTCGGCGTTCACCTGGTTGACCAGCCCGGCGGCCCAGGCCAGCTCGACCACCAGCGCGGCGTACGCCCGGGACCGGGCCAGGTGGGCGGCGGGCAGCCGCAGCAGCGAGACCACCCCGCCGAGGTCCTTCGCCGACAGGCCGCCGTCGCGCAGCAGCCGGACGTCGAGGTCGGGCAGGGAGGAGACGAGCTGTTCCACGTCGCGCAGCAGGGTGATCGCCGCGCCGACCCCGGCCCGGTCGATCAGCTCGGCCCGGCGCCGCCGACCGGTGGTCAGGTCCGGCGGGGTGGACGGCGGCAGCGTCCGGACCAACCGGTGCCCGCGCAGGTGCCAGGCGACCTCCCGGGGCATCACCACGGTGTCGTGGTCGAGTGGTCGCAGCAGGCCGTGCGCGAGCGCCACCTCCATCGGAGTGGTGGCGGTCTGCGGGGTCACCTCACGGTCGGCGTTCTTCACCCGGCCGGTCGGCGGGCCCCAGGTGAGCTGGTCCAGCAGGGGCCGGGCGACGTCCCCGGCGGCTGCCAGGGCACGCTCGACGTCGGCCTCGGCGAGCGGGTGCACCGAAGCGTCGGCCAGCCCGGCGGGCCAGGGCCCGAACGCGGCCCGCGCCGGGACCAACAGGTGCAGGTCGTGGTCGGGGCCCCAGACCAGCCCGCGGCCGCGCAGGTCGGCGATGCCGCGGCGGACCGACAGCTCATCGGTCGTGCCGAGCAGCTCGGCGACCGCGGAGCGTCCGGTGCCGTCCGGCAGCGCCGCCAGGGCCTCGGCCACCACGTGCTGCCAGGCGTTCAGCCGGTGCAGGGCGTTCATCGTCGAGCCGCCGGTGGTCATCCGGGTGACCAGGTCGCCCACCGAGCGCGGCGGCGGCGTGCACAGGTCCGGGCGGGCGGCCAGCAGAGTGGCGAAATCATCGGCCGTCCAGCGTCGCAGCGACTCGGCCAGGGAACGTGGGGCGTCCCGGCGGCTCATCGCGGCATCCCCGGCCCCGGGGGCCACGTCCCGCCGGGGACGATCCGGTCGATCGCCGTCCGGCGCCGTCGCTCGGCCTCCACCTCCGCGCGCTCGCGGAGGTACCAGGTCGCCAGGGTGAGGCTGTACACCAGCCCGACGAACCGCGACATCCCGGAGAGATAGGTCCAGTCCCGGCCCACCAGCGCGTAGAGCAGCAGCAACGAGCCGAGCAGCCCGGCGACGACCCGCGACAACGTCCGGGCACCCGGGCGGATCCCGGGCAGGGAGCCGAGCAGCGCGGCACTGACCAGGACGGCGGCGGTGACCCAGGGCCCGACCAGTGCCCCGAGGACGAACAGCACCGCCGGTGCCAACAGCCACCGGGTGGTGCGGATCCGCTCGTCCAGATCGGCGTAGCCGGTCCTCGGTGTGGCCCGGAACGGCGGGATCGGCGGGATGGACATCGGCGGCGGCGCTGCGGCGGCCTCGGGTTGCGGGGCCACGTGCACGGATCGCCAGGGGGAGGCGGCGTGCGGGGCCCGGGTGGCGATCAGGAAGGGCTCGCGGGGATCACGGGTGGTCGGGCGGGCGGGTGCCAGCCGGGCCAGGGGGACCGCTGTGGCCGGAACGGCGAAGACCGGTGGGGTCGTGCCACCGACCTCGGCGACCGACGCGGGGCGGGGGTCGGCAGCGGGGGCAAGGGGGGCCGCGGATGCGGGCTCGTACCCCGTCGGAGGCGCGAGTGGTGCGTACTCGGGGCCGTCCTGCCAGGTCGCCATGCCCCTGATGCTACCCGGGCCGGGTGGGGCCGGATCGCGTCCGGGTCGCGGAACGCCCTGCTGGCCGAGCCGCGGCGGTCGCGCTGACACCCTGCGGCTGCTCCGTCGCCGGGTATGCTGAGGCTTCCGGACCCTGCCAGGAGCTCTTCCGGGGGGCGGTCACCCCTGCTGCACCAGGTCGCGCTCCCGGTGGGGGATCAGGTGCTCGCGCGACCCTCTCGCCGCGACCACCGGCCGGGCGCTTCAGACGATGCAGACCGTTTCAGATGATTCGGACCAAGGACACGCGTCCGGACACGACGCGGACAGACACGACAAGTGAGGTTGCTGTGCCCACTGGCAAGGTGCGGTTCTACGACGCCGAGAAGGGCTTCGGATTCCTGACCAAGGACGGCGGCGGGGACGTCTATGTGCGTTCCAACGCCCTGCCCCAGGGGGTGACGACGCTCAAGCCCGGACAGCGGGTGGAGTTCGGGGTGGTCGAGGGGCGCAAGGGCGAGCAGGCGCTCAGCCTGCACCTGGTCGACAAGCCGGTGTCGGTCGCCAAGGCGTCCCGGAAGAAGCCGGAGGACATGGCGGTCATCGTCGAGGACCTGATCAAGATGCTCGACCACCTCGCCGCCAGCTACCGCCGCGGTCACTACCCGGATGCGAAGTCGGCGGAGCGTACGGCCCACGTGCTGCGCGGCATCGCCGACGAGCTGGAGCTGTGACGTACGTCCGGGCGTGACATGATGACGGACATGGCAGCCCCCAGCGAACCAGAAGCCCGCAGGGCACCGCGACCGAAGCTCGACGCGGTGACCGCTGCGGCGGTGGACCTCGCCCGCGAGGCGGCCCTGGCGAGCTCCGGCACGCATGCGGTCGGCGAGCACCTCGGGGTGATCGCCGAGGGCGACCGGGTGGTCACCCACCTTTTCGAGTGCACCCATCCGGGCTACCACGGCTGGCGGTGGAACGTCACCCTCGCCCGGGCTTCCCGGGCGAAGGTGCCGACCGTCGACGAGGTGGCCCTGCTGCCCGGTGAGGACGCGCTGCTGGCGCCCGCCTGGGTGCCGTGGTCGGAGCGGGTCGCGCCCGAGGACCTCACCCCCGGTCTGCTGATGCCCACCCCGGCCGAGGACGAGCGGTTGGAGCCCGGCTTCACCGGTGGTGACCGCGCCGCCGACCGCGATCCCGCCGAGGCTTCGCAGACCCGCGCCGTGGTGGCCGAGCTCGGTCTGGGGCGGGAGCGGCTGCTGTCGCCGTACGGCCGGGAGGAGACTGCGGAGCGCTGGCTCGCCGGGGACGGCGGGCCGCACAACCAGATGACCAAGCAGGCCCCCGGGCCGTGCGTCAGCTGTGGCTACTTCATCCGGCTGCAGGGCAGCCTCGGGACGATCTTCGGGGTCTGTGCCAATCTGATGTCGCCCTCCGACGCGACCGTGGTGGCGGTCGACCACGGCTGCGGTGCCCACTCCGATGTGATCGACGAGGCGCACGCGGCGGACCGGGCCGCCCCGGTCTGGGACACCATCAGCATGTCCGAGGGCTCGTTGTTCGACTGAGCGGCACTTCCCTGGGCGGTCCATGAGACCAACACGTAATGTGCGCCCAATAGGCTGCCGCCATGGAATCTGCTTCATCCACGATGGCACCCACTCCCACCGGACAGGGGGGCCGCGGCGTCCTGGACCGTTGGTTCGAGCTCACCGCGCGAGGGTCGACCCTGGGCCGCGAGATCCGCGGCGGACTGGTCACGTTCTTCGCGATGGCGTACATCATCGCGCTGAACCCCGCCATCATCGGCACCGTCCCTGACATCAACGGCAACCTGATCACCGGCCAGCCGGTCACGGACGCCAACATCGCCGTCTCCAAGGCGGCGGTCGCCGCCGTCACCGCACTGCTCGCCGGTGTGATGACGATCCTGATGGGCGTCGTGGGTCGTTATCCCCTCGCCCTCGCCGCCGGCCTCGGCCTGAACGCCCTGCTGGCCTACACCCTGGCCCCGATCATGACCTGGCCGCAGGCGATGGGCCTGGTCGTGCTCGAGGGCGCGCTGATCACCATCCTGGTGCTCACCGGCTTCCGGACCGCCGTCTTCAAGGCGGTCCCGGCCTTCATGCGTGCGGCCATCAGCGTCGGCATCGGCGTCTTCATCACCTTCGTCGGCCTGGTCGACGGCGGTGTGATCCGCCCCGCGGAGGGCACCCCGGTCACCCTCGGCATCAACGGCAGTCTGAAGGGCTGGCCGATCGCCATCTTCCTGTTCGGCCTGCTGCTGGCCGCCGTCCTCTACACCCGCAATGTCCGCGGCAGCCTGCTGATCGCCATTGGCGTCACCACCCTTGTCGCCGTTCTGGTCCAGACACTCAATCCGCTGGGCACCGTCTTCGGTGGTCAGGTCGACGGCTGGAAGTCCAACCCGCCGGTGATCGGCTCCTGGCACGCCCCCGACTTCCAGCTGCTGGGCAACGTCGACATCTTCGGCGCCTTCACCCAGCGCGGCCTCACCGCCCTGGGTGTCGTCCTGCTGATCTTCTCCCTGCTGCTGGCGGACTTCTTCGACACCATGGGCACCGTGGTGGCCGTCGGTGCCGAGGGCCGGTTGCTCGACGGCAACGGCAACCCGCCGCACCTGGGCGGCATCCTCGTCATCGACTCGCTCGCCGCGATGTTCGGTGGCCTCGGCTCGTCCTCCTCGAACACCTCCTACGTCGAGTCGATCTCCGGTGTCGCCGAGGGCGCCCGGACCGGCATCGCCTCGCTCGTCACCGGCGCCTGCTTCCTGGTCGCGATCGTCGCGTCCCCGGTGGTCTCGCTGATCCCCGCCGAGGCGGTCTCCCCGGTGCTGGTCATCGTCGGCGCACTGATGATGTCCAACGTCACCGAGATCAAGTGGTCGCGGATGGAGCAGGCCATCCCGGCCTTCCTCACCATCGCCTTCATGCCGTTCGCGTACTCGATCACCGTCGGCATCGGCATGGGCTTCATCATGTTCGTGGTGGTGGAGATCGCCAAGGGCCGCACCCGCGAGGTGCACCCGCTGATGTGGGTCGTCTCGGGGCTCTTCGTCCTCTACTTCCTGCAGGGCCTGCTCGGCCAGATCGTCGCCTGACAACCGGCCCCGAGCCAGCCCTGCTGTTCCCAGGTCCCGGCCCACGGATCGTCCGACGCCGCGTCAGCGCCGGCCCGTGCGCCGGGACCCGTTCCGTGTCCGGGGCGGTGAGGTCCGCCTGCGCTCCGGCTTCGGGGCCGGGCCGGGGGCGGGTTCGCCGGGGACCGGGGACCGGGAGCTGTTGGCGGTCCGGCCGCGGACGATGCCGATGAAGTAGTCGGTCCGCTCGTCGGAGCGCTCGGTCAGCCAGGCCAGGCCGACCCCGGACGGGGCGACGCCGGTGACCGGGCGGGTGGTGACCTCCTTGCGGTGGTGCAGCCGGGCCAGCGACGCCGGCACGATGACGATGCCGGTGCCGGCCGCGACCGTGGCGATCGCCTGGTCCAGGGTCAGCGCCGGCACCGGATGACGGGTGCCGGCGGCGACCTCGGTGGCGATGCGGCGCCAGGCGGGCACCTCGTCGGGATCCTGCAACAGGTGCTCCTCGGAGAGGTCGGTGACGTCGACCCTGTCGTACGCCGCGACCGGATGGTCGGTCGGCACCACGACGACCGGCACCTCCTCGTAGAGCGGGATGACCGACACCCCGTCCTGCGCCACCGGCAGCCGGATCAGCGCCATGTCCGCGCGGCCGTCCCGCAGCACCGCCAGCTGGTCGGCGTCGGCGATCGGCAGCAGCTCGAGCGGGACCCGACGGACCCGTTCGCGCCACTTGCGCGCCCAGGTGTCGGGGGAGACGCCGGGGACGAACGCGATCCGCAGCGGCGGGGGGACCTCGGGCGGCACTGCGGACATCCTGATCCTCCTCGTCGGCGGGCTGTCGGTCACCCTAGTCTGGTGGGGTGACGAAGTCAGCGCACCCCCAGAGCATGAAGCCGGCGACGGCCGCCCGGAAGCTCGGCATCCATCTGCCGGCCACCCCCGAGGAGTTCCGGGAGGGCGTGGTGACCCGTGAGGAGCTCAACGCCCTGATCGCCGAACCACCGGCCTGGCTGGCCGAGCTGCGCCGCCACGGCCCGTACCCGCGTGCCGAGGTGGCCCGCAAGCTGGGCGTCTCCAACTCCGGGCTGGCCCGGGCCGGGATCACCGAGGCGCTGACCGCCGACCAGATCCACGAGCTGCTCCGGACCATGCCCGAGTGGCTGGTCCGGGAGCGGGCGACCCAGGCCGAGGTGCGTGCCGAGAACGCCCGGGTGAAGGCCGACCGGGACTGACCCGGGGTTTGCTCCGGTCCTGACCACGAGGACCCCCGGGACGGTACGGGGCGAGGGGGCGGCGGGGGATACACTCCGGTGTGGTCCCCCTCACAGTCGTGTGTCGGTGACTCTCCCATCAGCCTCCTCGGCCGCAAAGGTGTGTGCATGTTCAAGAAGGTCCTGGTCGCCAACCGTGGCGAAATCGCTGTCCGTGCGTTCCGCGCCGCGGTCGAACTCGGGGCGAGGACCGTCGCCGTGTTCCCGTACGAGGACCGCAATGCGGTGCACCGGATCAAGGCGGACGAGGCCTACATGATCGGCGAGAAGGGCCACCCGGTCCGCGCCTACCTCGACATCGAGGAGATCATCCGGGCGGCCAAGGAGGCCGAGGCCGACGCGATCTACCCGGGCTACGGCTTCCTCTCGGAGAACCCGGACCTCGCCGAGGCCTGCGCCGCGAACGGCATCACCTTCATCGGCCCCGCCAAGGAGACCCTGGAGATGGCCGGCAACAAGAAGCACGCCATCGACTCGGCCCGCCGCGCCGGGATCCCCACCCTGCAGTCCTCCGAGCCGTCGACCGACCTGGACTACCTCGCCGCCCAGGCGGACGTGATCGGCTTCCCGGTCTTCGTCAAGGCGGTCGCCGGTGGCGGAGGCCGCGGCATGCGCCGGGTGGACGACCCGGCGGCGCTGCGGGAGGCGATCCGGGCCGCGATGCGCGAGGCGGAGTCGGCCTTCGGTGACGCCACGGTCTTCATCGAGCAGGCCGTCGGGCGGCCGCGGCACATCGAGGTGCAGATCCTTGCCGACCGGCAGGGCAACACGGTCCACCTGTTCGAGCGCGACTGCTCCATCCAGCGCCGCCACCAGAAGGTCGTCGAGCTCGCCCCCGCCCCGCACATCTCCGAGGAACTGCGCTCCGCGCTGACCCGTGACGCGGTGGCCTTCGCGAAGTCCATCGACTACACCCTCGCCGGCACGGTCGAGTTCCTCCTCGAGACCGCGGGGCCGCGGGCCGGCCAGCACGTGTTCATCGAGATGAACCCTCGGATCCAGGTGGAGCACACCGTCACCGAGGAGATCACCGGGGTCGACCTGGTGCAGGCCCAGATGCGCCTGGCCGCGGGGGAGACGCTTGCCGACCTGGGGCTGTCGCAGGACTCGATCCGGATCATGGGTGCGGCGATGCAGTGCCGGATCACCACCGAGGACCCGGCCAACGGGTTCCGGCCGGACACCGGCGTGATCTCGGCCTACCGCTCGGCGGCCGGCGCCGGCGTACGCCTCGACGGTGGCACCGCCGCGACCGGTGCGGTGATCAGCCCCCACTTCGACTCCCTGCTGGTGAAGCTCACCACCCGGGGCCGCGACCTCGACCAGGCCGTGGCGCGGGCGCGTCGGGCGCTGGCGGAGTTCCGGATCCGGGGCGTGGCGACCAACATCCCCTTCCTCCAGGCCGTGCTCGAGGACCCCGACTTCCGGGCCGGGGAGATCTCGACCGCTTTCATCGACGAGCGCCCGGCGCTGCTGAACGCCCGGACCTCGCTGGACCGGGGCACCAAGGTGCTCACCTGGCTGGCCGATGTGACGGTGAACAAGCCGCACGGCGAGTCGCCGATCACCGTCCACCCGCGCACCAAGCTGCCGAAGATCGACCTGCGCACCCCGGTCCCGGTGGGCTTCCGCCAGCAGCTGCTCGAGCTGGGGCCGGAGAAGTTCGCCGCCGCGCTGCGGGCCTCCGACCGGCTCGAGGTGACCGACACCACCTTCCGTGACGCCCACCAGTCGCTGCTCGCCACCCGGATGCGGACGTACGACATGCTGGAGGCCGCCCCCTACCTGCAGCGGATGCTGCCCGGGCTGTTCTCGGTCGAGGCGTGGGGTGGGGCGACGTACGACGTGGCGCTGCGCTTCCTCGGCGAGGACCCGTGGGACCGGCTGGCGAAGTTCCACGAGGCGCTGCCCGGCATCCCGGTCCAGATGCTGCTGCGCGGCCGCAACACCGTCGGCTACACGCCGTACCCCACCGAGGTCACCGACGCGTTCGTGCACGAGGCGGCCGAGGTCGGCGTGGACATCTTCCGGGTCTTCGACGCCCTCAACGACGTCTCCCAGATGACCCCGGCGATCAGGGCGATCCGCGACACCGCGTCGGTCGCGGAGGTCGCGATGTGCTACTCCGGCAACCTGATGGACCCGCGCGAGGACATCTACACCCTCGACTACTACCTGCACCTCGCGGACCGGATCGTCGCGGCCGGCGCTCACATCCTGGCGATCAAGGACAGGGCCGGACTGCTCCGGGCGCCGGCCGCGGCCAAGCTCGTCGCCGCGCTGCGGGAGCGTTTCGACCTGCCGGTCGTGCTGCACACCCACGACACCGCCGGTGGCCAGCTGGCCACCCTGGTGATGGCCGCCCAGGCCGGCGTCGACGCCGTCGACGTCGCCGCGGCCCCGATGGCCGGCACCACCTCCCAGGTGTCGATGTCGGCGCTGGTCGCCGCGATGGCCGACACCGAGCGGGAGACCCGGCTGGACCTGCGCAACGTGATGGACCTGGAGCCCTACTGGGACATGGTCCGGCGCGAGTACAAGCCGTTCGAGTCGGGCCTGGGCTCGCCGACCGGGCGGGTGTACGACCACGAGATCCCCGGCGGCCAGCTGTCCAACCTGCGCCAGCAGGCCAAGGCCCTCGGGCTGGCCGACAAGTTCGAGCAGATCGAGGACATGTACGCCGCCGCCGACCGGATCCTCGGCCGGCCGAGCAAGGTCACCCCGTCGTCCAAGGTGGTCGGGGACCTGGCCCTGCACCTGGTCGCCGTCGGCGCCGATCCGAAGGTGTTCGCCGAGGACCCGGCCTCCTTCGACATCCCCGACTCGGTGATCGGCTTCCTCTCCGGCGACCTCGGCACCCCCGCCGGGGGCTGGCCGGAGCCGTTCCGGACCAAGGCGCTGCAGGGTCGGACGATCAAGGCCGTCGAGGAGACCGTCTCCGCGGAGGACTCGGCTCTGCTGAAGGTGTCCGGGCGCGACCGGCGGCAGACGCTCAACCGGCTGCTGTTCCCCGGCCCGACCAAGGCACTGGAGGAGTTCCGCTCGCTGTACGGCGACCTGTCCTCGATGACCTCGATCGACTACCTGTACGGGTTGAAGACCGGTGACGAGCACGTGGTCAAGCTCGGCAAGGGCATCGACCTGCTGATCGGGCTGGAGGCCATCGGTGAGCCGGACGAGCGTGGCTTCCGCACCGTGATGACGACGATGAACGGCCAGATCCGCCCGATCCGGGTGCGGGACCGGTCCGTCGAGACCGATGTCGCCGTCGCCGAGCGGGCCGACACCACCAACCCCGGTCACGTCGCGGCGCCGTTCCAGGGTGTCGTGTCGGTGAGCGTCGCCGAGGGCGACCGGGTCGAGGCCGGCCAGGCCGTCGCCACCATCGAGGCGATGAAGATGGAGGCGGCGATCACCACCGCCGTCACCGGCGTGGTCGAGCGGGTCGCTCTGCACGGGCCGCACCAGGTGCAGGGTGGTGACCTCGTGCTGGTGGTCCGGCCGCTCTGAGCCCCGGTAGGCTTGGTGTGTGAAGCTTCGGACCGGTCACCATCTCGTCAGTGCGGTCGCCGTGGCGTTGCTCCTCATCATCATCATCGGCTCGCTGCTCACCCGCTGAGTCGTGCAGAAGGGAGACAACGTGCGGATCGCCGTCGTACGCGTCACTGCCGTCACCGCCGCCACGCTCGCGTTGAGTGGCGCCTCGCAGTGGGCCTGGGCCGCGCCGGCGTCGGGGACCGACCGGACCGGCACCTGGATCGCGCTGCTGGCGGCGGTGGTCGTCGCGCTGGCCGCGGGTGTGGTCGTCCTGGTGTCACCGGGGGGCCACGGTGCCCGGGCCGGCCGGCACGGGGCGCGACCGGCCGCGGCAGGACCGTACGGTGCGATCCCGCCGGACACGGTCATCACCGGTCCGAAGCCGACGCACGGCGCGCGCATGCGGTTCGAGGACACCGGTGAGATCGAGGTGCAGCGGGCCCTGGCCGCCGAGGCGCATGCGCGTCGCGCCGACGTCGGGCCCGCCGACCCCGGGGATCAGGCCGAGCGCTCCAGGACGTAGTCGATGCAGGCGGTCAGCGCCTCCACGTCGGCGGTCGGGACATTGGTGAACATGCCGATCCGCAGCTGGTTGCGGCCGAGCTTGCGGTAGGGCTCGACGTCGATGATGCCGTTGGCCCGCAGCGTTGCGGCCAGCGCTGCGGCGTCCACCGAGTCGTCGAAGTCGATGGTGCCCACCACCGGCGACCGGTAGGCCTCCTCGACGAACGGGGTGGCCAGCGGGTGGGCCTCCGCCCAGCCGTACAGGTGAGCGGCGCTGGCCCGCGTACGGGCCGTCGCGAAGGCCATCCCGCCCTGGGCATTGAGCCAGTCGACCTGCTCGGCGAGCAGCCACAGGGTGCTCACCGCCGGGGTGTTCAGGGTCTGGTCCTTGCGGGAGTTGGTCAGGGCGATCTGCAGCGACAGGATGTCGGGGATCCATCGGCCCGACGCCGCGATCCGGTCGATCCGCTCGATCGCCGCAGGGGAGAGGAACGCCACCCACAGGCCGCCGTCGGAGCCGAAGTTCTTCTGCGGGGCGAAGTAGTAGGCGTCGGTCCCGGTGAGGTCCGCGTCGATGCCGCCCGCGGCCGAGGTCGCGTCGATCAGGGTGAGCGTGCCCGGCGCGGTGTCGACGCGCCGGACCGGGGCGGCGGCGCCGGTCGAGGTCTCGTTCTGGGCCCAGGCGTACGTGTCGACGCCGGGGGTGGCGGTCGGCAGCGCCGCGCTGCCGACCGGTGCGTCGGCGATCACCGGGGCGTCGAGGAACGGCGCCCGGGCGGCAGCGGAGGCGAACTTCGCCGAGAACTCCCCGAACGAGCCGTGGGCCGAGCGGTGCTCGATCAGCGAACACACCGCGGCGTCCCAGAACAGGGTGGAACCGCCGTTGCCGAGCGCCACCTCATAGCCCTCCGGGGCACGGTAGAGCTCCGCCAGGCCGGCCCGGATCCGCCGGACGAGGTCCTTGACCGGTGCCTGACGGTGGGACGTCCCCATCACGGTCGCACCGGGACCCGCCAGCGAGGCGAGGGCCTCGGGCCGGATGCGGGACGGCCCGCACCCGAAACGTCCGTCGAGCGGCTTGATGTCTGTGGGGATCTGCACGGTCACCCCCCTTATCCTGCCATCCGACCCCGGCCACGGCGCCGAAGGGCACTGGCTGGGACGTCCCCGGGCGGGCTGTGTGCGACGCGGTGCGGACCCGCCGGCGGGGACGGGCCGAAGGGACACACCGAAGGCACAGGAACCGATGGCGGCGCTGCGGCACCGCGCTTCGTTAGGGTGGGGGCCGGCGTGGCCGCCGGCTCGCCGAGCCCCCACGCCCCGGAAAGGAGTGGTACGTATGAAGGGGTTCAAGGAATTCCTCATGCGCGGCAATCTCATCGAGCTTGCCGTCGCTTTCATCATGGGCTCGCTCTTCGCGGCCGTCGTGAAGGCCTTCACCGACCTGATCCTCGACCTCATCGGCAGGGCCCTGCCGTTGAAGGGCGAGGCCTTCTCCCAGGTCATCATCGGTGGGATCACCATCGGCCCGTTCCTGTCGGCCATCGTGACCTTCGTGCTGACCGCCTTCGTGGTCTACTTCGCCATCGTCAAGCCCTACGAGATCTACAAGAACCGCCACAAGAAGGACGAGCCGGCGGTGCAGAGCACCGACGAGATCCTCGCCGAGATCCGCGACCTCCTCGCCGAAGGACGCACCCGCAACTGACCTCTGACCCGACCGTCCCACGAGCCCCGGTCCGCCGCTTGCGGCCAGTCGCTCCGGGCGGCCGTTCCGCCCGGCCGCCCGGACGGTGAAAGTCCCCGCCACTTCGGTGGCGGGGACTTTCGGCTTCCCCGGCCCTGGCCCGGCGCTCGGATCGGACGACTGGGGTTCCGGAGGGCTGAGGTTCCGGACGACTGCGTTCCCGTACGGCTCTGGCGCTTACGACCGGGCTCTCGTACGACTCAGTGCTCGTTCGTACGGCTCGGGCCGGTACGACTCAGAGCTTGCCGAAGTGGGGCGGCAGCTCGCGGAGCAGCCGGTCGTCGCCGGGCGCCGGGGCCGCGCCACCGGCGGAGCGGACCTGCCGATGTGCCGGGGCCAGCTCCCACTCGGCGCTGAGGGCGCGCACCGTGGCGGTGAACTGGGCGGCGGACAGCCCGGCGGTCAGCGCCGCCGGGACCGGGTGCGGCCAGCGCGAGCCGGCCGCCCGGATCTGTGCGACGTGGCGACGCAGGGCGTCCCGGTCCCAGCCGGCGGCCGCGAGCTCGGCCGCCAGGGCGGACGGGTCGGGAGCCGGGCGGTCCGGCAGCGAGGCGAGATCCTGCCCGCACAGCGCATAGCCCAGTGCCCGGTGCCAGGGCTGGCCGCCGGATCGGCCGTCCGGGTCAGCGGCGCGTGTCATCGAGTGCTCCGGCCCCACCGGTCAGCGCAGTGCCGTTCACCACGGTGCCGTCCAGGACAGTGCCGCCCGGCACCGTCATCGGCTTGTCGGTCGCCGGCAGGACCACGTCGCCGCGGACCACGACCTGGGGGCCGAACGTCCAGTCGCCCTCGACCGTCAGGGAGCCGGCCTCGCGCAGGCTGGGCGCCCCGTGCGGGAAATGCTGCTCGAAGTCGGCGATCAGCTTGTACGGGCCGGCGGCGAGGGTGACCAGCGGGGTGGCCGGGCTGACCCGGTCGAGGGTGCCGTCGCCGTCGACCCGGTACACGTCGGAGCGCAGCACGAGCAGGTCGCTGGTCGTCTTCACCGGCAGGAACCGGCTGCGCGGGACGACGATCGCGGCCGACCCCTCGAAGACCTCGATCGCACTGCCCATCGCGGTCTCCAGCTGGAACACCTCGGGGGAGGATGCGTCGGTCGGGTCGACGTGCTTGCGGTTGCAGATCAGCGGCAGCCCGAGCACGCCGTCCCGGGCCTCGAGTGCCTCGGCCAGCTGCGCCAGGTCGAGCCAGAGGTTGTTGGTGTTGAAGTAGCGATGCCGGGTGATGTCGCCGAAGGCGGCCTCGTCCTCGGCGCCGGTCTGGGCCTTCTCCCGCAGGACGAGGCGGCCGTCGGCAGTGCGGACGGCGAGGTGGCCGCCCTTGCGGTCGGCCGCGGTCCGTTCGCAGACCTCCATCGCGAACGGTGCGCCGGTGCCGGCGAACCAGTCGGCCAGCACCGCGGACGGGGTGGCGCCGAGGTTGTCGACGTTCGACACCGCGGCGTAGCGGAAGCCGGCATCGAGGAGCGTACGCAGCGCCCCGGAACCGGCGAGGGCGGTGTAGAGATCGCCGTGGCCCGGCGGGCACCACTCCAGGTCGGGGGCGGCCGGCCACTCGACCGGCGTCAGATCGTCGGCGCGCAGCTTGGGCTCCTGGTTCTGGACGAACTCCAGCGGCAGTCCGGCGGTGCGCACCGCGGGGGAGGAGGCCAGCTCGGCCATCGTGTCGGCGCTGGTGGCGAACGAGTCCATCATCACCAGCGGCAGGCGGACGCCGTGCTCGGCCCGGGCCGCGAGCACCTGGGCGACGGTGAGGTCGAGGAACGTACGGCCCTCGCGGACCGGGAGCAGCGACTTCGCCCGCTGCATGCCCATCGACGTGCCCAGACCGCCGTTGAGCTTGATCACCACGGTCCGGGCGAGAGCCGACTCCGCGCCGGTCGACGTGGTGCCGGTCGACGTGGTGCGGCCGGTGGCGTGGCGCAGATCGGCGAGTCGGGGCAGGTCGGTGACCGGGCTGATCGACGCCTCCGGGATCGTGCCGGTGAGGCCGTCCGCGAGCTGTGCGTAGTAGTGCCTGAACACGGTGATCGCGTTCTCGGCCACTCCGGCGGTGCGCATCTTCCGCTCTGCCTGTGCCAAGCCTTCGGTCATCATGGCGCCCAGTCTAGGGACGCCGGGGACCAGCGGGTGGCGGGTGCGGGTGGGCCCGGGTGCGTCGGCTACCCTTGGGACGGTCATGGCCTCGTAGCTCAGGGGATAGAGCGACGGTTTCCTAAACCGTGCGTCGGAGGTTCGAATCCTCTCGGGGCCGCCACGCGACATGGGGCGCTGACTGGGCATCACGCCCCGTCAGCGGCCCGTTGTCGTGTCTGGACGTGTCCGCACCTGAGGGCAAGGAACCGCAGACAACAGCAACGATCCGGCACGCCACTGGCACGGCCCCGGCCAGCGCCGCCGAGAAGGAGACCCATGTCCAGGAAGACACCCCGCAAGCGCTCGTCCGGCTCGATTCGCCCTCCCGCGAGCGGCAACTGACAGATCGGGGGCCGCCCACCGTGCGGTGGACAGCCCCCGAGGAGTCTGTTGCCGAAAGGGCGGTCGCCCTCGCGGACTCAGGCCATCGGCTTGGCCTGGGCCTTGACCTCATCCATGTCGAGCTCCTTGATCTGGGAGATCAGGGACTTCAGCGAGGAACCGTTCATCGCGCCGGCCTGGTTGAACAGGAGGATCCCCTGGCGGAACGCCATCAGGGTCGGGATGGCGGTGATCTGGAAGTTCATCGCGAGCTCCTGCTCGGCCTCGGTGTCGACCTTGCCGAAGACGATGTCGGTGTTCTCCTCCGAGACCTTCTCGTACACCGGGGCGAAGCGCTTGCACGGGCCGCACCAGTCGGCCCAGAAATCGACGAGGACGATCTCGTTCTCGTCGACGGTCTTCATGAAGTCGTCGTTGGTCAGGTTCGTGGTGGCCATGGGTGCTCTCTCGTTTCGTTCGGCGGTTGCGCGTGGGCGCTGCTGTGGCGACGGCAGCTGCGCCGTACGGCAGTGCAACGGTCGCGGTGCCCCCGGTATTCCCGCCGCCGGTCGGTGTGCCGTCGTGACGTACCTGGTCACGGTGCGACGCGTGTCGTGACGTACCTGGTCACGGTGTGCGCGTCGTGACATGCGTGCGACGCATCAGGACGTGACGGTGCCCCTCGACGGGCGGGAACGCGTCCAGACTAGCCGGGTCGGGCCCTGGGACCCAGCTCGGCGTCCGAAGGGTGGCGTGTCATTTGATCCCGACGAAGCGGCGCATCGGGACGGTGATGCGCACCGGCCGGTGGTCGGCGATCTCGGTCAGGGTGTCGATGGCCCGGCTGATCCGGCTGGCGGCGACCCCGGGCAGGTAGAGGGCCTCCAGTAGGCGCTCGGCGTCCTCCCGGGTGCGGACCGTGTAGGTGTAGCGCTCCTTGGCGTCCTCGACCTTGCGGATCCCGTGGGCGGCGAACAGCCCGGGCACGCCCGGCTGGGACCGGCCGGACGGGAAGTGCGGAGTGGAGTGCAGGATCGATGCCACCTTGGAGACCAACGGGATGTCGTGTAGCTGCACCGACTGCCACGAGGGCGACATGATGGCGACCACCCCGCCGGGCGCGAGCACCCGCTCGACCTCGCGCGCCAGCACCGGCATCGGTCGTACGACGGCGAAGCCGAAGCTCGTCACGACGGCCTGCATGCTGCCGTCGCGCAGCGGGAGGCGGCGGGCATCGGCTCGCAGGAAGGTGCCGTGCGGGGAGCGGCGCTGTGCCTCGGCGAGTTCGTGGGCCGACATGTCGACGCCGATGACCGTACGGCCCGGACGGGCCAGTTCGCGGCCCACCCCTCCGGTCCCGCAGGCCAGGTCGAGCACCATCGTCGAGGACTCGGACACTGCCCGGGCGAGCCAGCTGTACGGGCTGCGACCGCCCGACTCGATGCGCTGCAGCAGCTCCTCGATGGCTCCCACATGCTCGCGGTGGAACTGGTTCAGGTAGCTGTGCCAGTCGACCTCGTCCGCCCGCCGCGAGAACAGTCTCATGCGCTCCACTCTGCCACGGGGCGGAAGCCGCCGGACAGCGCGGGGCCGCTCACCCGAACGGCGCTCATTCGCCGGACTGGGCTTACTCGAGCGACGCTCGTCGGGACGGGGCTCACCCGAAGGTGCTCGCCGGGACGGGGCTCACCGGAACAGAGCGATGACGTCCGCGCCGATGTCCTCGATCACGTGGCCGGGCCCGATCGGACGCCCGCCGACCGCCGAGACCAGGGCCGACAGGCCGGGCAGCGCCTCGTCGGGCACGTTGAGACGTGGCGCGTCCGGCGCCAGCAGCGGGTTGCTGCCGTCGGGCCACTGCTGGGTGAGCTTGTCCCAGGTGTGCAGCCAGGCCTCGGAGATCTCGGCCACCGACGGCACGCCGAAGAAGTGCCCGACGGGGGCGTGGTGACGCAGCGCGACGATGCGGGAGTCCTGGTAGATCCTGGCCAGCCGCACCCGGGCGTCGAGGTGGCGGCGGTGCTCGAGCGAGGGGCGCAGGGCGAAGCCGCAGGGCGTCGGGCAGGTCTCACCGATGTCGGGTCGCTGGCCGGCCTCGATGGTGGCGTGGTTCATCGCGCAGACCGACAGGGCGTCGCCGAGCCGGGAGTGGAACCGGTCGAGGTAGGCGGTGTAGCCGGCCACGTCGCCGTCGCAGGCGTTGAGGGAGCGCTTCGCGGTGGCCCGCTGGGCGGAGGTGTGCGGGCAGGCCGGGTCGTCGGTGCCCCACAGGCCGTCGGTGGAGGCACGCATCCGGGCCGGGTCACCGGCATGGCCGAGGGTGCCTTCCCAGGCGAGGTGGCCGAGGTACTCGCCGATCAGGTGGGCGGTGACGACGACCTGGAGCGACTCATGACGCGCGGACCGCAGCTGGACCACCTCGAGCATCAGCTCGTACAGCGGGACCAGCGACCCGAGAGCACCACGGTTGGGTTCACGCGGCTCGAGCGGGAACCGGGCGGAGGCCAGTGAGGCGGCCCACGGCTGGTGGAAGCCGGCAGCGATCGGGCCGAAGTCCTCGGCGTCGAGGTCCAGCACCCGCTTGGCCGCCGTGGCGAGTTGCTGGGCGCGCTCCAGCAGCTCGGGGTCGTCGTCCGGGGACGGGTCGGCGGTCCGGACGGCCAGCATCGAGGCGGCCGCGTCGTACCAGTGGTGGCCGACCAGGGCGACGACCGCCTCGGGCAACGGCAGGGGAGACGGAACTGCCCTCATCGTCGGGTCACGCGTCCCCGAGCGGAGTGACGAAGACGAACGCGGCGGCGTCGCGGGCGAGCTCACACCCCGGGGTGTCGTCGGGGACCAGGGCCACCACGCCGCCCCCGACGGTGAACACCTGCACCGTCGTCCCGGGGGCGATCCCGGCCTCATGGAGGGTCTGCAGCGTCTGCGGATCGGTCTGCAGCTGTTCGCTGAACCGGACGACCCTCGCCCGCAGCCGTCGGTCGGTGGCCTTGCCACGGCGCGCGAGCAGGTCGACCAGGTTCATCGCCGGGGCCTTCGCGTGCTCCTCCGGAGTGACACCCAGCTCGTCCAGGCCCGGGATCGGGTTGCCGTACGGGGAGTCGACCGGGACGTGCAGGATGGTGACGAGCTTGCGCTCCACCTCGTCGGAGATGACATGCTCCCAGCGGCAGGCCTCGTCGTGGACGAGCTCCCAGTCCAGACCGATGACGTCGGAGAGCAGGCGCTCGGCGAGGCGGTGCTTGCGCATCACCCGCATCGCCCGCTCGCGGCCCTCCGGGCTGAGCTCGAGGTGGCGGTCGTTGCGGACGGTGAGCAGACCGTCGCGTTCCATCCGGGCCACGGTCTGGGAGACCGTCGGACCGCTCTGGTGCAGCCGCTCGGCGATGCGGGCACGCATCGGGACGATCCCCTCCTCGCCCAATTCGAAGATGGTCCGCAGGTACATCTCCGTGGTGTCGATGAGGTCGCTCACAGGGACATCCTAGGCGGTCAGCCCAGTCTTTCGCGGTGCGCGGCCACGGCCGCGGCGAGGACCGGGTCCACCAGCCCGGGCGGAAGCTTGCGCAGGTAGCGGGGACGATCGGGGTTGAGGCCGAGCTTCATCGCCCGGCCCAGTGCCAGCCGCTGGGTGACGACGAGCTCGGCCTGGGGATCGCGGCTGGACTCCACCAGCGTCGCGCCGGTGTCCAGGATCTGCTCGCCCAGCCCCTCGGGGGCCTCGCCGAACACCCAGACCATGCGCCCCGGCTGGGCGACGGTGATCGGCCCGCGGCGATACTCCAGCATCGGGTAGGCCTCGGCCCAACTGGCCGAGCTCTCCCGGAACTTGAGCGCCGCCTCCCGGGCCAGCCCGATGGTCCACCCGGTGCCGAGGTAGGTGACCTGCTCGGCGGCGACGTGGCGTTCGTCCAGCTTCTCCCGGAGCGCGTCACGGGCCTGCTCGATCACCGGCCCCATGTCCTCGCCGAGCCAGGCCCGGTGCAGGGCCAGGACGCTGGTGGCGAAGCGGGTCTGGGCGTAACCCGCCTCGTCCGCGAACGGCAGCGCGACCTGACTGTCGCACAGCGAGCCGATGGTCGAACGCTCCTTGCCCACGAAGGCCAGCGTCGGCACCCGGCCGGCCAGCTCGTGCAGCATCGCCACGACGTCGAGGGTGTCGCCGGAGCGGGACAGCACGACGACCCGGTCGAAGGTCCGCCGGGCGGGGAACTCGCTCGCGACGAAGGCGTCGCTCTGCCCCTGCCCGGCGTCCTCCCGCAGCCGGGCGATCGACTCGGAGATGTTCCAGGCCGTGCCGCAGCCGACGTATGCGACTCGTTCCCCCGGGCGTGGCAGGATGTCGGCCACGGTGTCCACCAGCCCGATCGCCTGCTGCCAGCAGTCGGGCTGGGACGCGATCTCGTCGGCGACATAGAAACTCATGAGCACCTCCCGCTCGGGTCGACACCTCGGCCATCCCCAGGCCACACCCTACGGGCAGGCCGGGCCGAGGGGGAGACATCACCCCGAACCGCCCGGTAGGACCACGCTGAGCCGGGAGGTGGCCGCCGCCCGGGTCACCTCCGCGGCTTCCACAGCGGTGACGTCGAGCAGCACCAGCACGTCCTGGGCCGTGCCGCTGGACAGCGGCCCGCCGTCGGCCTGGGCCGGGATGGTCGCCACCCGGGCCCTGGTCGCGACCCGCCGGACCTCACCGGTGCCGGTGTCAGTGGCCATCACATCGATCGCATCGCCCACCCGCAGCACCTGGACGATCCCGGCGTCGGCGAGGCGGGCCGGCACCGCGACATGCCCGGCGGCCAGACCGGTCAGCCCCGGCCCGACCAGGGCGGCCTCGGTGAGGATCGTCCCGGCCGACAGCGGACCGGCAGGCGTACGCCCCTCGGCGAGATGGATCGCGACGACGGCGCCGCGGGGCACCAGGTCCGTCGGGACCGACCGGGTGGTGAGTTGGTCGCGGGTGAGCGTCCGGCCGCCGGTGACGTCCCCGACGACGGTCACCACCTCGGTCCCCGTCCCGGCGGGATCGGACAGGGCGCCCAGCCCGGCCAGCACGGCGAGGAAGGTCAGCGCGGCCGCGACCGAGCGGCGGTGCCAGGACACGAAGCGGCGTGCGGCGCGGAACCAGGCGAGCAGGGACGGCGATCCCCCGGGTGTGATCGGCATGTGCGGGTGTGGTCCGTCCGGGCCACTGATCGGCCGTTGTCCACAGGCGTGCCCGGAGCGGCGTCCGCGGCGCCGCGCACAGGGGTGCTGACAGTGGCGTCGGCAGTGCCGCTCGGCGTGGTCAGTCGCCGACCGCCTCCCGGCCGCGGCGGACGATGTTCGGATCGGGCGGGAACACCACGTCGGTGTCCTTGCCGGCGTAGTCGAACTGGTTGAGGAAGAACCGGATCGCGTTGATCCGGGCACGCTTCTTGTCGTTGGACTTGATCGTGGTCCACGGCGCCCAGTCGGTGTCGGTGCGCAGGAAGGTCTGCTCCTTCGCCACCGTGTAGTCGTCCCACTTGTCCAGCGAGGCGATGTCCATCGGGGAGAGCTTCCACTGCCGGACCGGGTCGAGCTGGCGGATGGCGAACCGGGTGCGCTGCTCGTGCTGGGTGACCGAGAACCACAGCTTGGTCAGCGATGTGCCGGACTGGATCAGCATCCGCTCGAGCTGCGGGGCCTGCTCCATGAACGTCTCGTACTCGTCGGGTGTGCAGAACCCCATCACCCGCTCGACGTTGGCCCGGTTGTACCAGGAGCGGTCGAACATCACGATCTCCCCGGTGGTGGGGAAGTGTCGGACGTAGCGCTGGAAGTACCACTGGCCGAGCTCACGGTCCGACGGCTTGGCCAGGGCGACCACGCGCGCGTACCGCGGGTTGAGGTGCTCCTGGAAACGCTTGATCGTGCCGCCCTTGCCGGCCGCGTCCCGCCCCTCGAAGACGATGATGTGCTTGAGGTTGTTGTCCTGGGTCCAGTACTGGAACTTCAACAGCTCGATCTGCAGCAGGTACTTCTCGACGTCGTACTCCTCGCGGGTCATCCGCGCGTCGTACGGGTAGTCCTCACGCCAGGTCTCGACGGCCGAACCGCCCGGATCGATCAGGTCGGGATCGGACCCCTGGTCGTCGCGGACGGTGTAGCCCTGGGCATGCAGGGTATCGATGAACTCCCTGATGTTCTGCATGCGAACAGCCTAGGGGTACGACCGCCCGTCCCAGGCCCTGTCGACCGATGCGTACGGCTCCGGTCCCCACGAGTCGGTGGCCCGTCGACGAGGTCGCCGGTCGGCGGGCCGATCAGCGGGGTGGTCAGTCAGCCGATCGATGGGGGCGGTCGGCGGATCGGTCAGTCGGAGGAGGCGGAGGCGCCGACGGTCGCCGGGGCGGTGGACGCCGTGGTGGTGGAGGGCGCGGCGGACGAGGAGCTCTCGGTGCCGCCGGCCGTCGAGGACGAGGAGGTGGCCGAGCCGGCGGGGATCGAGGCGCTCGACCCGCTGCGGCTGTCGGTCTTGTAGAACCCGGAACCCTTGAACACGACGCCCACGGCGTTGAACACCTTGCGGAGCTTGCCCTCGCACTGGGGGCAGACCGTCAGGGCCGGCTCGCTGAAGGACTGACGGACCTCCAGGTCGTGGCCGCAGCTGGTGCACTGGTACTGGTAACGGGGCATGGGCACTTCTCGTTCAGGTGAGGGACGGGGGACGATCCAGAAGGATACCTCCGGGGGTAGCGTCATTGTGGTCCGCGGTATTCCCGCTCCGGCCCGACGGTACTGACCAGCGGCACACGGCTTGCCGAGCCGGCCGCGCGACAGGCATCCGCAGCCGGGTGGATCAGCCGGGTCGTACGTTGCCGGGCCGATCAGTCGGGCCCGGCCTCCGCCTCGCGGATCGCCACGCAGTTGACCGGCCCGGAGGGGACGATGACCAGGTCCATCTCCCGGTCCCACGGCTGCACCGGCAGGGCCGGCATCACCTCGTCCTCGTTGAGGAACAGGCAGGTGACGGCCTGCGGGCCGGCGTGCTCCAGCGCCCGGTCGTACCAGCCGCCGCCGGTGCCGAGCCGGTCGCCGCGCCGGGTGCCGGCGAGCCCGGGGCACAGGACCAGCTCCGCCTCGGCGAGCGCTCCCGGGCCGAGAGCGGGTGTCGTCGGCTCGGGAATGCCCCGCAGCGCCAGCCGGAGCCGATCCGTGCCGCGATAGACCGCCCAGTCCGGCCCCGGCCGACGGGCGCCGTCCGCGGTGCGGCCGACCAGCGGGAGCAGGACCCGTACGTGCCGGCTGTGCAGCCACTCCACGATGCCGAGGGTCGAGGGCTCCGGATCCACCGACAGGTAGGCCGCGACGACCAGGTCGGGCCCGGCATCCGCACCGAGCAGATCACGCAGGTGGCCGAAGCGGGCTGCGTCGTCCAATTCGCGCTCCGCCCCGGTCCGCATCCCGCGCCGGGTCACCACTGCGTCACGGAGGACGTCCTTGGCCCTGCCCAGGGCATCGAGGTCGGCCCGGGTCAGACCGTCGGGGGTGGAGGGGGGAGGGAGAGCCACTCGCCTATCCTACGGAGCATGGGACTGTTCCGTCGGAAGAAGGAGGCCGTCGACGAGGCGGCCGTCGAGGCGGCGCCGAGGCCGGGGTTGCCCCGGCGTCCGGAGCCGAACGTGGACGGACTGCGCACGGTGGAGGACCACCGAGGCTATCTGTTGTCGATGGTCCGTGAGCTGCCCGCCTTCGGCCAGACACTGCTCGACGCGGCCGGTCTGAGCCTGTGTGAGGAGATCATCGCCGATCTCGACCTGCCGCGGTTCGACAACTCCGCGATGGACGGCTACGCCGTCCGGGCCGAGGACCTCGAGGGCGCCTCCCGTACCCATCCGATCGTCCTCCCTGTCGACCGTTCGGTCACGGCCGGCGACCCGGCCGGTGACGAGCTCGTCCCCGGCGCCGTCGTCAAGATCATGACCGGCGCCCCGGTGCCGCCGGGCGCGGACGCGGTGGTGCCGTACGAGCACACCGACCGCGGGGCGGAGCGGGCCACCTTCCTGCATGCCCCCGAGATCGGCGCCAACATCCGTCACATCGGTGAGGACATCGCCGTCGGCGACCACATCGCCTCGATCGGCGACCGGCTCGGACCGCGCCAGATCGGCATGCTGGCCGGGATCGGGATCGACCAGGTGCTGGTCCGCCCGCGCCCGCGGGTGGTGGTGATCTCGACCGGGTCCGAGCTCGTCCAGCCGGGCTACCAGCTGGCCGAGGGCCAGATCTACGACTCCAATTCCTTCATGCTCGCCGCGCTCGCCCGCCAGGAGGGCGCCCAGGTCTTCCGGGTCGGCATCGTCAGCGACGACCCCGACGTGGTGGCGCAGTCCGTCTCCGACCAGCTGGTCCGCGCCGACCTGATCCTCACCACCGGCGGGGTGAGCGAGGGGGACCGGGACGTGATCAAGGCGGTGATGCCCCGACTCGGGCCGACCGACTTCTGCCGGGTCACGATGCAGCCCGGCAAGCCGCAGGGCTTCGCGCTGATCGGCGAGGACGAGACCCCGGTGATCATGCTGCCGGGCAATCCGGTGAGCGCGTTCGTGTCCTTCGAGGTGTTCGTCCGGCCGGTGCTGCGCAAGATGATGGGCGTCCAGCCGCTGGTCCGCCCGGTCGGCCACGCGCTGACCCGGACCATCATCCGGTCCCCGAAGGGCAAGACGCAGTTCCAGCGCGGACTGGTCACCAGCACCCGTGACGGTCGCCGGCACGTCACGCCGATGGGCGGGGGAGGGTCACACAAGCTGGGCGACCTGGCCCGGGCCAACGCGCTGGTGATCGTCCCGGCCGACGTCGACGTGATCGAGGCCGGCAACCCGGTCGAGATCCTGATGATCGAGGACGAATGACCACGGGTCAGCAGCCGGGCGGCCCGCAGATGGGCAACCCACGGACGAGTGAGCCGGAGCCGGGAGGCCCGGAGATGAGTGAGCCGGAGCCGGGAGGCCCGGAGATGAGTGAGGCTGGCATGACCGAGCCCGGCGTGGGCCTGACCCACCTCGACGAACGCGGTGCGGCGCGGATGGTGGACATTTCCGGCAAGCCGGTCACCACGCGTACCGCGACCGCACGTGGCCTGGTGCGGCTCAACGCCGCCGCGGTCGCGGCCCTGCGCGACGACACCCTGCCCAAGGGCGACGCGCTCGCGGTGGCCCGGATCGCCGCGATCCAGGCGGCCAAGCACACCGCCGACCTGATCCCGCTGTGCCACCCGCTGCCGCTCAGCGCGGTGAACGTCGACCTGGCGGTGGTCGACGAGGGGGTCCGGCTCGAGGTCTCGGTGCGCACCACCTCGCGCACCGGTGTGGAGATGGAGGCCCTGACCGCGGTCAGTGTCGGCGCCCTGACGGTGATCGACATGACCAAGGCGGTCGACAAGCACGCCACCATCACCGACGTCCGCGTGGTCGCGAAGGCCGGCGGCCGCAGCGGCGACTGGAGCGTGGCATGATCCGGCGCGCGGTGGTGATCACCTGTTCGACCCGCGCCGCCACCGGGACGTACGAGGACCACTCGGGCCCGGCCGCGGTGGCCGACCTGCGGACCCTCGGACTGGAGTGTGGCGATCCGATCGTTGTGCCGGACGGGGCGCCCGTCGGCGCGGCGCTGCGCGAGGCCCTTGCCGGGGCGCCGGACCTGATCGTGACGACCGGCGGCACCGGGCTGGCCCCCGACGACACCACCCCGGAGGAGACGGCCCCGCTGCTGGACCGTCAGATCCCTGCGCTGGCCGCCGCCATCGTCGACTGCGGGGTCGGCAACGGCGTGCCGACCGCGGTGCTCAGTCGCGGCCTGGCCGGCCTGGCGGGTCGTACGTTGGTGGTCAACCTGCCGGGCTCCCGCGGCGGTGTCGCCGACGGGATGGCCGTGCTCGGCGACGTGCTGCTGCACGCCCTCGACCAGATCCGGGGCGGCGACCACCCCGAGGGCCGGGCGTGACGACCGGTCCGGGCGAGGTCGACTGGCCCGTGTCGCTGCGTCGGGGCCGGGTGTCACTGCGCCCGATCCGGCGTCGCGACGCTCGCGCCTGGACCGAGGTGCACGACCGCAACGACGCCTGGCTGCGCCCCTGGGAGGCGACCGTCCCGCCGAACACCGGTGGTCGCAGCCCGGGCAGCTTCGCCGCGATGGCGCGCGACCTGCAGCGGCAGGCCCGGCACGGCCGTACGTTGCCGTGGATCGTCTGGTACGACCCGGTCGACGAGGGGCACCCGCACGGCCGCGATCTGCTCGCCGGTCAGCTCACCGTCTCCGGCATCACCCGCGGGTCGGCCCAGTGGGCCCAGCTGGGCTACTGGGTCGACGAGCGCTGGGCCGGCCGGGGCATCATCCCGCTCGCCGTGGCGATGGCGACCGACCACTGCCTGGGCGTGCTCGGGCTGCACCGGATGGAGATCGTCATCCGCCCGGAGAACCTCAACAGCCGCCGGGTCGTGGAGAAGCTCGGCTTCCGCGGTGAGGGGCTGCGTCCCGGCTACCTGCACATCGACGGCGCCTGGCGCGACCACCTCGTCTATGCCCTGAACGCCGAGGAGATCGGGCCCGGCGGACTGGTCGGACGGCTGGCCGCGACCGGCCGGATCGCCGCGCTGACCGACCATTCCCCCGACACTCCGCCGGGGGTCACGGACCGGTAACGGCTCAACCCGTACGGTTCGGGGTGTGGGACTGACGGGAGTGATCATCGCTGTGGTGGCCGTGGCGTGGCTGGCTTTCGGCGTGCCCCAATTCCTCTCCGTCCCGCGGCCCGTGGACGAGGAGGTGCGCGACCCCGCCGAGCAGATCGGCGGCGCGGTCCGCATCCTCCGGTCGCGTGATGCAGGCCCGGTGACGGGTGCCTCTGTGGGGGCCTCGATCTCCGGAGCCTCGACCGCCGGGGCGTCGGGCCCGGCCACGGCGCTCGCCGAGCACCCGGTCGAGCATCCCTCGGTGCCGTTGGTGGGTGCCGACGGGGAGCAGTTCGCCCGTGCCGAGATCTCCACCCGGTTCACCCGTCGGGCCGAACTGGCCCGGCTCCGCCAGATCGACATCGTCGCGGTGAGCATCCGTCGCCGCGCGCTCCTCGGGGTGGCGCTGGTCGACCTGCTCGTCGTCCTCGGCTGCCTGCTGCTGGGCTGGTCCTGGTGGCTCTGCCTCGGCGCCGCGGGGTTGTTGCTGCTGGGGCTCGCCGCGCTGCGGGTGAGCGTGGTGCTCGTCGACCGTGAGCTCGACCATCGGATCAGCGCGCTGCGGACCGGCAACCAGGAACGTACGCTCGCGATCAGCCGCGAGGAGCTCCGTGCGGCGGCCGAACGGATGGAGGAGACCGGCTCGGACGCGGCACGTACGTCGCGCGACGTGGTGTCGATGCGTCAGCCGCTGTTCGACGACCTGCCGAGTCGCGACGTGGCGCCGTCGCTGTGGGAGCCGCTTCCGGTGACCGCCCCGACGTACGTCCAGCGGCCGATCACCGCCCGCAGCGTCCGCACCATCGACCTGTCCAGCACCGACCTCAACGCGGCGATGGACCGCGCCCAGGGCGACCTCCCGGTCACCGCCGACCCGCAGGACGGGCGAGGAACGACCGCGCCCCGACGTCCGCAGCGCGGTGCCGACCGGGCGTCCCGGCGGCCGAAGCTACGCGCCGCCGGCGAGTGACCGCGCCGGTTTGGGGACTGGGCGATCGGGTGCTAGAGTTCCATTCCTGTCAGGGCACTGCGGTGCTCGGCCAGACAAGGGGCATTGGCGCAGTTGGTAGCGCGTCTCGTTCGCAATGAGAAGGTCAGGGGTTCGAATCCCCTATGCTCCACAATTTCAGACGTACTAGAACACCTGACATCGGTGGAAGCCGGTGTTGGTGCGAGGGCGGCGAACGGCTCAGCGAGCTTGATCGTCGCCTTCTCGTCTTCGCTGATCTCGATGCCGTTGGTGAGCGCTTGGTTAGCCAGTCGCTTGCCTTGATCGTCGGTGCGCGCGTACAGGGTCGCGCAGTCAACGAGCAGGCTGAGCGCGGTGCTGAGGTGCTTGCGCGAACCCTCGTGCTGATCGTGTTCGCTGGCGAGGCGGCGGTCGATGTCACCAAGCCCTGCCCGGATGCGGTCTTGGTGCCGTTTGAGGGTTTCCAGGTCGATGGCGTCGGCGAAGTGCGCGGCGAGCAGCTTGTCGCTCTCGTTCTGGAGTCGTTTGCGGTTCTCTGTCAGCTCGGCCAGTTCCTGTGAGCGGGAGGCGAGCCGTTCATCGAACGCTGCCTCGACCTGTGCCGCGAGCGCGGCGTACTGCTCTTCGGTGATCGAGATGTCTCGGTAGCAGTCCGCGACCAGCTGCTCGGCGATGCCGACTGGCACAGCCCGCCGGGTGCAGTTCTTCCGTTTGGAGGCCCGACCGGAGCACACGTAGTAGGCGTAACGCACGCCTTGCTTGTTGGCTGGGTAGTCCAGTTGCATCCGTGACCCGCACTGGCCGCAGAACAGGGAGCCTTTCAGGTAGTGGTCGTGCGTGCGGCGGCGCTCGTCCGCGATCTTGCGGGAGTCGAGTAGCCGTTGGACTTGCTGCCAGGTCTCAACGTCGACCAGTGGCTCGTGAGTGCCCGACTGCTCGGCTCCCTTGTAGCGCACGATGCCGATGTAGTACGGGTTGCGCAGCATCGAGAAGAACGTGGAACGGCCGACCGGCCCGGACGGACGCTTCGGCGTGGGTACGGTGGTGAGTCCGCGCGCGGTGGTCTCGGCGAGCAGACTGACGACGGTGTGCTCGCCGGTTGCGTACTGCTCGAACACCCACCGCACCAGCGGGGCGCGCTCGGCGTCGATCTCGACGGTGCGGTACTCGCGGCCTTGCTCGTCGCGCTTGCGGACGTTGAGGTAGCCGATCGGTGCTCGCATCGGGGTGCCGCCGGTCTCGAACTTTTGGTTCAAGCCCTTGCTGACCTCGGATGCGAGGTTCTTGGAGTAGAACTCCGCGATGGACGACATGATGCCGTGCAGCAACATCCCCGAGGGCGTCTCGTCGATGTTCTCCGTCGCAGACACCAAGGTCACCCCGGCTTCGACCAGACGACGGTGAATCTCCACATCGTCCAGTCGGTTGCGGGCGAGACGGTCGACCTTGTGGACGATGCAGTAGGTGACTTGATGCGTGGCGATGTACTCCAGCATCCGTTGCAGGTCTGGCCGGTCAGCTGAGCGGGCGGACTCTCCTGCATCCACGAACTCGGCGACGATGCGTGCGCCGAGGTCTTCGGCCTTGCGCGCGTTCGCCTGGCGTTGGGCAGGGATGGAGAACCCCTCGTCACGACCCCCCTTGGTCGCCTGCTCCTTGGTCGAGACACGTTGATACGTCACCGCTGTCAGAAGCGGTGACGTATCCGTGTCATCCATCGGCATTGTCAGAGTCATGGTGGCCTCCTTGCTCGCCCGACGAGTGGGCGTCCGTCGTGTTTTCGGTGCTGTGTCGATCACCGATGCGACGCTGCTGCTCATCAAGCTCCTGGGCGTGAAGTCCATCCGCGATGTGCAGAACCAGCGCGATCAGTTGCTTGTTGTCAGGCTTGGAGCGCACCCGAGGTTCGGCCGAGATGCGTCGGCCCGTGCTCGTCACCCGGTAGTGCCTCATACCCGCCAGGTGAACTTGCCTGGCCCTCAGCGTCACGGGCGGCGCGGCGCTCCTTGCGGCGGGCTGCGCTGAGCCGGAGGTAGATGCCGAAGCCGTGGAAGAGGAAGCGGAAGCCCTCGCAGATCCCGATCAGAACGAAGAGGTGGAGCCACTCCGGGCTTCCGTTGTCGATCAGAACGGTGCAGCCGTAGGCGGCACCGAAGTAGGCGACCCCGACGAGCATGGCCCACAGGCCCCACTTCGGGTCGCGCTGGGTGCGGAACCGATCGAGCAGGATGGTCGAGGGTATCCAAGGCCGCAGCACCCTGAAAAGGATGACGACTGCGATGAAGATGAGCCAGATCATGGCCAAGTCCTCCCGAAGCGGCGACGCTTCCTATGGGATGGACTTACCGGGGCGGCTTCCCCGGTTCGTCTGCCACCTGCCTGGGGCTGGTGACGACTAGCTGAACATTGATGTCGCCTACCTCGATTTTAGCGCCTCTCAACCGTTGTGGGAAGTGCACCATTGCCTGACGACGACGCGCACCGTCGCCGGCTGGCTGCACACGGACGCGGGGCCGGAACCTGGGAGTAGGGTTTCGGCCCCGCAAGCGGTGCGATGCTCAGGTGATCTCGCCGGTCTCGGGGTTGAGGTTGGCGTAGAAGTCGTGTTCGAGTTGGCGGCGGCGCTCGACGTCGGCGATGACGTAGGCCACGAAGTCCTCGTCGCGGTCGATGATCGGGGTGTCTTCGATCGGTTCGGCCTCGTCCTCGCCGGGCCAGACGGTCTGGCGCGTGGGCCGGTCGCGGTCGAGGCGGGTTCCGCACGCTGCTACCCAGTCGCGCAGCCGCTGCCGGGCGTCCGCGAAGTCTCGGTGCCAGCCGATCGGCGCGCTGCCGTTCTGCTGCGGGTCGAACGCGCACAGCCAATGGGTGTGAAGCGCCGAGAGTTCCCAGTGCAGCTCGGGGTGACGGTGCCACATAGGGGGCACCACCGACGACGGCAGCCCGTAGGTCGTGCGAAGCCAGTTCACCCACTGGTTCAGTTCCAACCATGCGGCCTCGGCGTCGTCGGCGGTCAGCAGGTTCCAGTTGATCGGGCCGGGCGGTTCGTCGAGCATCGGCCCTGCCGCCCCGACCCGGTTTGTGGTGCCGTGGTCGATCTCGGGTTCCGGCTCGTCCTGCTCGGGTACGAAGTCCTCGTCGTCGTTCATGGCGTCGCCCTTGCTTCAGTGAGACATGACGGCAGGCTCGCGCTGCTGCGCGGGCCGGTCGTCACGTTCGAACGCCTGGCTGCGGTCGAGACCCGGAGCCTCACGCTGCGGTGCCTCCTGCTGCGGCGCACGGTCGACGGTGTAGGGCGTCCACATCATGTCGTGGCCGATCTTCGTGGCCACGAACTCTTCGCGCTCGTTGCCGTTCTGATCGGTGAACTCCCGCACGTATCCCTGCGCGACGAAGCGGTCGTCCTGCTGGAACTTCTGGCTCGCTTCCTCAGCGGTCTTGCGGAAGAGCACCATGTCGTGGAACGTGGTGCCGGTCTTGACGAATGAATCCTCGCCGTCACGACGGAAGTGCTCGACGCCCACGCGGGCGTACAGCCGTGGCACACCGCTCTGACCGTAGGTGAGTCTCGGCTCGGAGTCGATGTACCCCACCAGGGCCTGGCGCGGTCGGAGCTTCGCCCGTTCCTGCCTCTGCTCGTTCTGCTCGTCCATCAGCTTGCCTCCTACCTCGCGGTGCCCCGCCAGTAGGCGGCGCTGCTTGTGTGTGGCGGCAAGGTGCACGAAGCGGCCCGCGAGCCTTAGAACCCTCGCGCGGGCGTCTCCCGCGCCCACGGCTGAGCCGACGAACCAGCCCCGCTGGATACGGGGGTACGTTCCGGGTTCGGGCGGACGCCGAGTGCGGGCCGGTGTGCTCGCACGGTCTCGACGTTCAGCCCGCTTGGTGGGTTCTCCGGCGCGGGTTCGGGTTGTGCTGCGTGGTCGATGTCTTCTTGCATCGCGGCCAGCTGGGTCTCGATTCGGGCGAGGTCTTTCTCCGCGTCGGCGAGGGCCTGGGCGTGGCGGAACGGCTGGCCGATGCGCTGCTCGGCGTCGTCGCGTTCGGTCTCGGCGCTGGCGAGGTCGCTGCGGGCTTGCTCGAGTAGCGAGGGGATGCCGGATGCGCGGTTCTCGATGCGTTGGATGAGTCCGACGCCGCCGTCGAGGAACGACTGGCGGGTCATGATGAACCCGCTGCGCGGCACCCCGTCGAGCCGGATGTTCACCACGGGGTCGGCCCCGAGTGCCGGGCTAGTCGAGACGATCACGTCGAAGCCGCTGATCTGGCCGATGACGCCGTAGTCGCGGGAGGCGTAGCGCGGTGCCCACTTCAGGTCGGAGTCGTGCGCCCAGGCCGCGAGCGCGTGAGCGGCCTCGGCTCGGGAGGTGTAGGTGCTGCCGCGTAGTTCGATGTGGAACTTGTCGCCGGAGGTATCGGTGACGCGCGGCAGCACCGCTTCGAGGGCTTCGATGTCGGCTGCGGCACTTCGCGCATGGTCGCTGGCGCGGTCGCGGGCGTGGAAGAGCATCGACTCGTTGCGGTGATAGGCGCGTTCGAGGCGGCGGAGCCTGCTGACCTCGGTGTGCACGGTGGAGTGCTCCAGCAGGAGCGGGTTGCCGCTGGAGATGGCCTTGGCTTCGGCGGCTGACAGGGCGGATGAGTCGATTTCCTCGATCTCGCGGGAGTCGAGGTTGCCGCGCATGAGTTGCGCGATGAACGTGGCTTTGCGCTCGACACCCTGCCACATATAGGAGTCGAATGACCGTTCGGTGACGAACCGGACGATGCCGATCTCGGCGTTCTGGTTGCCTTGGCGCAGGATGCGGCCCTCGCGCTGGGCGATGTCGCTGGGTCGCCACGGACAGTCCAGGTGATACAGCGCGACGGCCCGGTTCTGGACGTTCGTGCCGACGCCCATCTTCTGCGTGGAACCCATCAGCACCGCGACGTGCCCGGCACGCGCGGCAGCGAATAACCTGGCTTTGTCCACGTCGGTCTTGGCTTCGTGCATGTACCGGATGGACTCGGGCGGCATCCCGCGCGCGACGAGTTGCGCCCGCAGTTCGTCGTAGGCGTTCCACTGGGTCGGGTTCGGGGTTCCGATGTCGGAGAACACCAGCTGCAACGCACCCCGCACCGACGACTCCTGCCCGGTGATCGGGTCGAGGTAGGTGTTGTCTTTCGTCTGCTCCCAGACCCGGTGGATGCTGTCGGCGGCAAGATCGACCTTGGTCGGCCCAGAGGGGTCGCGCGGCACGATCATACGAATGTCGAGCGCGGCCTTGCGCCCATCGGTGCTGATCGTGAGCATGTTGTCTTCGCTCGGCGACACCGACCGGGAGGCGACCTTTTCGGCGCGTCTACCAAGGGTCTCGATGAACTGCTCCAGCTCGACCGTGGGCTGAACAGCGACCGTGGCCGGTGCCCGCCTGCCATCGTCACGCTCGGCGATCTCGGGGGTGGGTAGTTGCAGATCCTCGGCGGTCTTCACATCGGCGAAGATCGACCAGAGTTTCAACATCTCGGGCACGTTCTGGAACTTGGCGAACCGAGTCTTCATGCGGAACGTGTTGTTGCCGGTCGGGGCCATCTCCATCTGCGTAACCGTCTGCCCGAACGTCGCCGCCCACGCATCGAATGCGCCGATACCGGCGGCGTCGAGCAAGTCCGGGCGCAGGTACTTCTGCATCACGAACGCCTCGGTCACGCTGTTCGAGATCGGCGTCGCGGTCGCCCCGGTGACGACCCGTTCGCGGCCTTGGGAGCGCAGGTATTCGAGCTTCATGTGCAGATCGGAGGCGCGGTTGGAACCCTCGATCGCGGCGTCTTGGATGTTCGAGTCGGTGGCGAGGTTCTTGTACATGTGCATTTCGTCCACGACTACGTAGTCGATGCCGGTGTCCTCGAAGCACACCCCGGCATCCCGGCTGGTGTCGATGCGTGCTTTGACCTTGTTCTCCAGCTGGAGCAGCTTGCGCTGGATGCGCTTGACGCTCATCGCGTTCTCGCCCGTCGCGGTGGCGAGCACTTCCCGCATGTCGTCGACCTGGGCTTGGATGTACGCCTGCTGGGTCTCGGTGCGCAGCGGAATCTTCTCGAACGCGCCCTGCGTCATGAGCACGCCATCCCACTCGTTCGCCGAGGCCCGTGCGACGAACAGGCGGCGCTTGTCGGCGGTGAGGTCTTTGCTGGACGCGGCGAGAATCCGGGCCTGCGGATAGATTTGCAGCCATTCGCGGGAGAACTGTTCGAGCATGTGATTCGGAATCACGAGCACGGGCTTGTCGATCAGCCCCATGCGGCGCATCTCCATGACGCCCATGATCATTTCCGCCGTCTTGCCCGCCCCGACCTCGTGGAACAACCCGGCAGAGGGTTCGGCGATCATGCGCGCGACGGCGGAGCGCTGGTGCGGGCGCGGGGTGAAGTTCTCTGCCAGCCCCGGCAGGCTCAGGTACTCGCCCGCGTCGGTGTAGTCGCGCAGCACGATGGAGTTGAAGCGCCGGTTGTACTCGGCCACGAGCGTGCGGGCACGCTCCGGGTCTTCAAACACCCACTCGGCGAACCGCTCTTGTAGGGCGTCGGCTTTCTCCTGCGCGGCGGTGGTCTCCAAGGGGTTGAGCACCCGACGCTTCTTGCCGTCGACGTCCTCGATCTCGTCGTAGACGAGCAGGGTCTTCTGCTCCATGATCGCCTGGGCGATGTCGGGTGCGGGGCGACGCTCTGTGCCCCACTCGCTGGTGGCCAGCAGCCCTTGGCGGCCTCCCCGCACTTCCCACATGCCCGGCAGCGGGTTCTCCACGTTCACGTCGCGGGTGCGCAGCAGCTCGTTCAAGAACTGCGCGTGCACGTCGGCGCTAATCCACACCGCGCCCATGCGGGCGCTGATCTCTTCCACGCCGAGCGCTTCGGGTACGACCTCGGTGAGCGCGTCTACGTTCGCCTGAAACGCCGGGTCGTCGGCGGCGCGCTCGGTGGCGTGCTCCAGCTTCACGCGCACGTCGCCGGAGAGATACGCGGGGGCGTGGATGAGTTCGTCGGTGAGCGGGTCGGTGAACACCAGCCCGGTCAACGACTGCCGGGCTTCGGTCTCGTCCATGCCGAGCATGTCGGCGATCAGCGGCAGGTCAATCCTGCCGGTGCGGTCGAGGCTGACCGCTATCGCATCGGCAGGGGTGTCCACGCCTTGGGGTTCGGTGCGCGGGGAGACGACGCGGCGCGTCATGATCGCCGCCGGGGTTGCCGTCTGGTCGGTGTCGTCGAACTGCTCCAGGGCGAGCACGAGCGCCCCGAACGGGTCGGAGCGCAGCAGCCTGATCGCGGTCGGCACCTTGCGCGCATAGGTGTCTTCCCCGGCATCGTTGGTGCGTCCGGTGCGGTGCAGCGTGTAACGGTTCAGCGCCTTGTACCTGCCGACGTAACGGCGGTAGTCGCGGTACAGGCCCTCGCGTGCCGCGTTGATCTCGTCGGTGTCATCGACGGTCGCGGCCTCCAGGTCGAGCAGCCGGTGCGCCGCGTCGCGCAACCCCAGCAGGGCGCGCAGTTCCGGCCCCGCCGACTTCGGCACCTCCAACGGTTCGACGGAGCCTTGGACGACGGTGCCGAACCCGGTGTCGGTGGCGACGATGCTGCCATCCCACAACTGCGGCGGCGACGGCACGCGCGCGGCCTGCCGCGCCTGATGCTCCGCCGTGGGCGCGGTGAACGCCAGGTCTCGGCGGCGGGCTGTGAACGTGATCTGGTCGAGCACATCGCCCAGGTCGGTTTCGAGCCGGTCGAGGTCGCCGTCGACCGTGACCGCTGGCCTGCCGTACATGCCCTGCCGGATGCTCAGGGTGCCGAGCACATGCTCGGGATAGTGATCGAAGTAGGCATTGATCTTCGCGGCCTGCCCGTCCAGGCTGATCGGGGTGACCGTCTCCCACAGATCATCTGCCGGGGACTGCCCGTCATCGCGTCGGCGCAGGATGAGCAGATCGGTCACCACGTCGGTGCCCGCCGTGCGCCGGTGCGCCCCGGCGGGGAGCCTGACCGCGCCCACAAGATCGGCGAGCATCGCCATTTCCCGGCGCGCGCCGGGGTTCTGCGCGTCCATCGTGTACTGCGACGTGAGCACCGCGACCATCCCACCGGGCCGGGTCAGCCGCAAGCTCTTGAGGATGAAGTGGTTGTGCATCGAGAGCCGGGTCGGGTTATGCACCGGGTCGTGCAAGGTCACGTCGGAGAACGGCACGTTCCCGATCGCCGCATCGAACGAGGCTTCGGGCAGTCGGGTGTCAGCGAACGACTCGCCGCGCACCTCGGCGTGCGGGTACAGGGCGCGGCTGATCGCCGCGGTCACCGGGTCGAGTTCCACCCCGGTCATGCGCGCCCGTTCGGGTGCCATGCCGAGGAACGTGCCCAGCCCGGAGCCGGGTTCCAGCACCCTGCCGCCGTCGAAGCCGAGCGCGGTCATCGCCCGCCACATCTGCCGCACGATCAACGGGTCGGTGTAGTGCGCGTTGATCGTCGTGCGCGCAGCGGCATCCCACTCGTCCGGGGTCAGCAGGCTCCGCAGCTGCACCCGCTCCGTACTCCAGTCCTGCTTGGACTCGTCGAATACCTCCGGCACCGCGCCCCAGCTCGACCAGCGCGCGAGCGTCTGCTGCTCATCAATGGTCGCCGGGCGCTCTTGCGCGACCAGCAGCCGGGCGGTTTCGATGGCGGCGATGTTCGCCCGGAAGCGCGCTTTCGCGCCCGACGGGGCGAGGTCGTCGTGCGTGGCGGGCACGAACCGCGCCACTGGCGCGGCAGACGCGGGCTCCGGGCCGGTCTCGGGGGTTAGTGGACTTCGCGCAGGAAGCGGATCGTCGCCGCTTCGGCCAGCAGGCTCTGGTGCTCTTCCAGATACCGCCTCGGGATCTCCGCCTCGACCAGGCCCTCCAAGAACCAAGTCGGCACGGCCCAGTCTTTCGCTTTCTGCTCCAGATCGACCGTCGAGGGCATCAGGTCGGGGGCGTCCTGCATCCGCTCGGCCCACATGATGAGGTTCTCGTCGTTCGGCGTGGTCTGGTTCCACTCCTGCCGGGCCTCGTCCAGCGGCAGGCTCGGGTCGCTGACCCAAGCGAGTTGCTGCATCACGACCTCCTCCGCTATCCGTAGCGCCGTCATCCGGTGTGCCATGTCCTTGAGATAAGTCTCCCTCGAAGAGGACGTCTTGGCCAGCAGCAACGGGCGGTTCGCCTCGATCTGCCGCGCCAGCTCGGTGATCTGGCCCTGCGCCTGCTGGCCCAGCTCGGTGAAGAACCGAGCCGGGTCGTCCAGGCTCTGGAACCGCTCGGGCGCGTGGGTCTTCCAGTGCCGCATCGCCTGCGCCCCGTACTTGTTCATGGTCTGCTCCCTCCACCCCGGTCGCGGTTTCGGCCGCGTCGGTGATCTGCTCGTCGGCGGTCTGCTCGTCCAGCCCCCACAGGTCGAACTCGAGCTGACCGGGCGGCGCTTTCCGGCTCCTGCGGGCCATCGGTCATCACCTCCACACCTGTGCCGTCGTTGCTGCCACCGCCGACCGCAGCTCGCGGCTACGGATCAGCGGTCGGTGAGATAGGTGTGGCTCAGGAGCCATTCGCGCCTCGTTCCAGCAGCGCCTCGATCTCGACCCGATCGGCCTTCAGCCGCTCGCCGTCGTCGCGCTTCGTCCACGGGCGCAGATCGGTGATGATCGGCGGGGCCGAGCGCAGCAGCGTGACCGCCGTGCCGAACGGGAGGGTGCGGATGCGCTCGGGCGGCATGATCGCTATGCGCCTGACCGAGCGTTGATTCGACCGGGTGCCGTGGTCGCCCAAGGTCACACTGTCGGTGAACTCGTCGCGCTCCCCGATCAGGGCGGAGAGGTCTTGCAGATCACGGGAGTTGGATGCGCCGCCGAGGATGACTTTGGTGATCGCCGCATCCCAGATCGCGTTGGCCTGATTCTCGCTCCACCGATCCCGCGCCTGGGCGAGGCTCTGGAGCACCGGCATCGCGGTGATGCCCGTTCCGCCTCCCTCCGACATGAGCGTCGGCAGGCTCGGCAGCGGGCTGAGGTTGGCGATCTCATCCAAGGCGAGCAGCAGGGGCGGGTCGAGACGCGCGCCGGGTGAGCGTGCCGCCACGCGACGGGCAGCCTCGACGAGGTCTTCCACGAACGCCGCCACGAGCGCGGCACTCGCACCCGCGCCCGCGCCGGTGGCGAGCAGATAGAGGGTGCCGCGCGAGAGGATAAACTTCTCCGGGTCGAACTCCTCGCCCTCGCCCGGCGAGACCGCATCGAGCACGCGCGGGTCGGCCAGGGCGCTCAGCGACAGTGACACGCCCTGCCAGATCGAGTCGCGCGTCCTCGGGTCGGCGTCGATCATCGCCTCCAGCGACTCGGCCCAGCCGCCCGCCGCCAGCGGGCTGTTCGTCAAGATCGCCACCGCGTCGGCGGCGGCCGTCGGGTCGAGCGTCCACCGGAACAACTCCGATGGTGGCCGGTGGTCGATCGCGGCCGCGTGCAGCAGGGCTTGCAACGCCGAGCGCGTCTTGCCCTCCCAGAACCCGCCGCCCTCCACACCGCCAGAGGACAGGCCGGTGGCCGAGGCGAGGCCGGTCGCGCGGATCATCGCCGTCAGCGGATCTTCGCACCCCCTGATCGGCGACCAGCGCAGCCCGGCCGGGATGCCCTCGGCCAGATGCTGCGGGTCGAACACCGCCGTCGGGCCGATGCGCTGTCTTGCGCGCAGGCTCGCGGTGAGGTTGTCCGGGCGTGTCGAGGTTGCGACCACGCCGCCGGGGGCATCCAAGATCGACGGCACGACGATCTGGAGAGATTTCCCGCTTCGCGGCGGGCCGATGACCAGCAGGGAGTCTTCCACGCTCGCCCACACGTCAAGCCCATGCGAGGTACCGATCCGGTAGCCAACGTCGGACGGTGCGGGGTGCTCCAGCGAGGGACGGAGATTGCCCGCCCGCGCGAGCAGCGCCTTGGTGGAGGCGGCCTGAGCGACGTCCTGTTTTGTTGCCGTTCCGGGCAGTCGGTGCGGGTCTTGCGCGCTCTTGTGTGACTGGCGGCGCAGGAGTGTCCAGACCCAGGTGATCGCCGCCCCCAGCAGGCCGATCAGGACGACCGCGACGATCCAGTAGGCGACGACGTTCAGGCCCTCGGCGTCCAGCGCGGTCGCCGGGTCGCCAGGGTTGAACAGCACGCCGACTCCGGCGGCGGGGCCGGCTCCGGGTTGGGCGGTGCCGGTGAGGAACGCGGCGACCGACCCGGCCGCGCGCAACAGCAGCGCGAGCGCGAACACGCCGATCAGCCCGATCATGGCGGCGTTGGTCAGCTCGTCACCGAACGAGCCGGTCTGCCTGCCCGGTGCCGGGCTGCTCATGACAGGCTCCGCACGACCAAGGTGCCCGACACCCAGCCGATGAGTACGACCTCATCGCCAGGGTCGAGTTGATCGTGGGCCAGGTCGATGAGGGCGCGGGCGGTGCCGGTCGGGGCGGCGTCGGTGTGCCGGATGATGCGGCACACGGCAACGTCCTCGCCGGGCACGAAGCCCTCCCCGGTGACTTCCAGCAGCCGGGGCACGTCGGCCGGGGCGGGTTCGGGCGGTGCCGATGCCGGGGAGTTCTTGCGGGCGGTGGCGGTGATGATGTCGGTGAATGTGGAGCCATCGGCTTCGGTGACCTCGACCCGTGCCGGGATCATCCGGTCGGCGGTGACCTGATCGACAATCTGCGCGAACGAGCTGCGCCGCCATACGCCCTCGCCGAACGGAGGAGTGAGGGGTTCCCCATTGACGGTGGCGCTCATCGTGCCGTCGTCGTGCACGGTCAGGCGGATCAGCGGCATCGACACCGGCGCGGGAGCAGAGGCGTGAGCAGGCGGTTTTCTCATACCGCCAGGTACGCACCGTCACCCGGAACAGGGGGTCAGCGCCTCAGCGGGGGTCGATGTTGTTGAGCGTTCCGCTGTCGTATCCGACGAACACCAGGGCTTCCCACCGAGCCGGGAAGTCGGCGGCAGTGATGGTCGCTTGTACCTCGCCGTACTGGTTGGCTTCGGTGCTACGGAGCAGGACGGCGACACCGACGGTCTCGCCAGGCTCGAACATGCGCCCTTCGATGTCGTAAGGCGGAGTCGGGCGAAGAGTGAACGCGGATGCTGAATGCTGTGTCATACCCGTCAGGTGCACCGGCAGACGCACCGTGCGGTCACGAACCTCTGGTGCCGGGAGCCAGACCCCTTGCCCGGAACCCTGTTTCGAAGAGTTCCAACTCGGCGGGGTGTAGTTGCGCCTGAACGATGAAGCTGCGTTCTTTGATGCTCCACAGTCCCTGCCCGACGCCGAGCGAGGGCAGCAGCTTGCGCTCGGTGGTCGTCAGGCCGAGGGCCTTGGCGGTGACGCCCAGCTGGTCGGATTCTTGCCGGTAGATCACGCGCGTCTCGGCGTTCGCCAGCAGGCTGTTGGCGAGCGACCGCATGGCGCTACCGGAGTCGCCGACGTTCTCCAGATCGGTCAGCTTGTGGAAGATCAAGGCGTTGGCGATGCCGTAATGCCGGGCGAGCCGCCAGTGCGCGTCCATCCGTCTGAGCAACGACGGCTGCGACATCAGACGCCACGCCTCGTCATAGATCACCCACCGCTGACCGCCTGCCGGGTCGAGCAGCGCCGACTCCATCCACGCCGAGCAGCACGTCATCAACGCGCTGATGAGCGTGCTGTTCTCGGTCACGCGGCTCAGGTCGAGGCTCATCATCGGCAGCGTCGGATCGAACTGTACCGTCGAGGGGCCGTCGAACAACCCCGCCAAATCGCCCGCGACCAACCGCCTCAGAGCGTGGCCGACGATGCGGCCGTCCTCCGCCAGCCGTCCGTCGGCGTCGTGGGACGGGGTGAGGATGCGCTCGACGACCATCGGCAGAATCGGTACCGCGTTCTCCCGCACGGTCGCGGTCAGCGCGGTGTCGATCGCGGTGTGCTCAAGCGGGGTCAGCGGGCGCGTAAGCACGACCTCTGCCAGCGCGCCGATGAGGTCGCGGCGGCGTGCAGCGACGGTGCTCTCCCACTCCGCGTCGGTGAAGTTGGAGGGTCGATAGCCCTCGTCCAAAGGGTTGAGCCGGTTCGCCATGCCGTGCCCGAGCGCGATAGCCCTGCCGCCGACCGCCTCGGCGACCGCCGTATGGTCCCCTTTCGGGTCGCCCGGCACGTACACGCGCCGCCCGAACGGGAGGCTGCGGGTGTAGAGCGACTTCACCAGTGAGGACTTACCGGAGCCGACGATCCCGGCGATGATGAGGTTCGGTGCGGTGATGACGCCGTTGGCGTAGAGCACCCACGGGTCGTACACGAACGAGCCGCCGCTGTAGAGATCCTGGCCGACGAACACTCCGCTACTGCCGAGGCCGCCCTCGGCGACGAACGGATACGCGCCCGACAAGGTGGCGCTCGTGTCTTGATGCCGGGGCAGACGGAAACGGCCCGGCGTGCGCAGCATCGACGCGCCGGGCTCGCCTGCGGCGGGCAGATACTGGCGTGCCGCGCGCTCGGCTTTCTCGGCCTCCGCTTTGGCCTTGGCCTCGTCCATCCACTGCTGACGCTGCTCGCGGTGCAGCTGGTTCGCGGCCTGGCGTCGCTGCTTGCGGTAGCGTCGTCGCTCTTTCGCTGGGGCGACCAGCACCGAGGCGTGCAGTTTCTCATCATCGCGGGGGCTCATCGCTCCAGCCCTCGGTTGCGCTTGACCTCCGCGATCCGGTCAGGGGTGAACCATGAACCGTCGCCGCGCACCCGGTTCCGGCGCTCATCGAGCGCCCGCCGCGCGGCCTCGGCATTGGCCGCGTCCTGCGCAGGCCCGGTGTGCTGCGGGCCGTCACCCGCTGTCGTCGCGTCGGCGGGAGGGATGTAAGCGCGGTACAGCCCGGCGTGCCCGAGGGCGAGACTGTAGATCAGGGCGTAGTCGTCGTCATCGACTCGTTGGGAGTTCAGGTCGGTGGGCGGTTCGTCGTAGACGTGTCCGTTGGCGAGCGCGGCGTTGGTGGTCTCGTCCCCGTAGTCGTAGCCGCGCAGCTGGCTCAGCGCGTCATCGAGGTCGCCCCGATCTACGAGGTCGAGCACCTGCTCGGCTTCGTCGCCCTGCAAGAACACCACCGTCACCCATTGCCGTTGCGGTCGCTGCCAGGCGATGCGGCCCAGGTGCCCGGACGCCTGATCCAGCGAAGACTCCAAGGCGCTGGCGTGCTGAGCGGCCTGCCGGAGCGCGTCGGCGGCGGCCCAGGCGTCGGCCGCGCCGAGATTGCGGTCGCCGTCGTCATGCGCGGCGCGGCCTTGATAGGTGAGGCTGGCCCCGGCCATCTGGATCAGCGACTGTTCGAACGAGCGTGCCGAGCCGAGCAGTTCCCCGACGATGCCGTAGAGCCGGTCTGGGTCGTCGATGCGGATGGTGGCGTGCGCGAGACCGCGCAACGCTTGGCGGGCTTCCTCCGCGTCGGCGGTCGGGTCGTTGAACGTAGGCATGTCGGGCCTCCAGATGAATCGGTGCGGGTGGCTTCGAGGTGCGCCGGACGGCTCAGACCTTGCGGCACAGCGGCAGCGCGGCGGCGGTGAACGCTTGCGCCTGCTGGCCGACCAACACACGCGTCTCGCACGAGGCTTGGACGGCGGCCTGCTCGATAGCGGCGACGGCCGCTTCCAGTTCCTCGAGCGAGTCGGCCGACACGGAGATCAGACCCGTGTAGCGCAGCACCCCGTGCCCGGCGGTGAGGTCTGCCTCCTGCTGGAGCACGTCGTGGTACTCAGCGGTTTGCGAAGCGTCTTCGATCTGCCCGATGCGGGCGCGCTGGGCCGCGTCACTGATGTACTCCGTTTTCTTGCGGCGAATGTCGCGCGCGGCCTGATCGGTGCGCAACGGGGTACAGATCAACGAGAACGCACGGTGGATACCACTGGACAGCAACACGGGTGAGAGGAACCCCGGATGCACCATCGAGCGCGGCCACTCCGAAATCCAGACGACGGTGTGATAGGCCGAGTCGCTGCGCAGATGCCCCCACGACTCGGTGACCGCGACCGGCCCGGCGGTGGCGAGGTCGTGCCCGAGGTCGCCGTGGCGTTCCAGCGTCGCGGCGATAGCCGGGTCATACGCCGAGCGCAGGATGACCGCGATCTGCCCCGTGCTGAGCCAGCCCTTGCTCGTCAGGTCTGCCGAGCGCAGCGCCGCCAACAGGGTGCCCATCTCCTGACGCAGCACGTTCGCCGCGCCCTTGATGCCACCGCCAGCGGTGCGAATCTGGCGGGCGGCGGCGCGCATGTCCAGGCTCAGGCTGAGCGTGGTCGCGTGACGTTCCCCGGCAGGCCCGGCCCGGTCGATCAGCTCCTGATAGGTCGTCGCCGCCCACGAGCCGTCAGCGGTGCCGTGCGCGGCCCACCACTCGGCCAAGCCCTGCCCGGAGTCCGGCAGGGTGCGCTCGAGCACTTGCAGGGTGGCGATGCGCCCGGAGCGGCACACGGTCGCCAGCACCCGGCCCCACGCGGTCACGCGGCGTTCCTGCTCGCCGGGGTCGAGCAGCACGAACGCGGGATGGGTGATCATGGTGACGACGGTGAGGGTTCCGGCGGTCGGGTCGTGCACCATCCCAGCCCCGGTCTCGGGGTCGGTGTACTCCCGCAGCCGGGCCATGTCGCCGGGCAGCGCGAGCGTTCCCGCCGGGCGCGGGGTGACGATTCTGCGCCGGTAGGCCAGTTGCCCACCGGTCTTGCGCCACAGCCACCAGCAGGCCACCGGCAACCACTCCACGAGCGGGCGGCCCGCAACCGGAATCCAGGTGATCGCAGCAGCGAGCACCCAGACGGGCGCGGTGATGAGGAACAGGACACCGCCACCGCCGTAGAACGCGGCCACGAGACTCGCCCCGCCGACACCGAGGGTAATCAGCTGGCTCAGCGACAGGCCGAGCAGGATGCCGCGTCTGGTGAGACGGGAGAACTTCACGGGCACCAGCTCGCCGCCGCGCTCGTGGGCCGTTTCAGTGCTGGGCATGGCGGGTCACTCCTTGGTCGGCTTCGGTGGCGGGGAACTGCTGGGGGTCTTCGGCAGTGGTTGCGAGGGCGGCGGCGCGTGCGGGGTGACCGGGGCCGACCCCGACTGCTCGGCACCGCTCGCGGCGTGGTCGGCTTGATCGGCGAGCGCCTGCCCTGCTTTCGGCCCGGCGGTTGCTGCTGCTTTGACCACGGCGGCACCGGCCACGACCCCGGCAGCGATCGGGCCTGCCGCCGCCGCACCGCCACCTGCGGCTCCGGCAGAACCACTGCCTGCGCCAGCACCGCCAGCTGAGGACGGCGGTGGCGTGGGCTTCGCCTTGGGGCCACCACCGGCACCGCCGCTTCCGCTGCTGGCTTTCTTGTCGCCGCCGTCGCCTTTCCCGTCGAGGACTTGCTTCGGGTCGCCGCCCTGCGGCTTGCCCGGTGTCGGCACGGGGCGGTTGAGTGCGCTCTTGGCCTCTTGCTCGCTGCCCATTGAGTTGTAGAGGTCGAAGCCGATGAACGACAGGAACCGGTACGTCATGTACGGGGCGAACCCGGCCAGTGCCATCAGCACGACCCCGGCGAGCGGGTCGGCGATGTTCGACAGGTCGGCGTCGATCGGGGCCGACACCTGGGTCACCGCGACCAGCAGAATGACGACCAGCACGAGCTTGGAGAGCACCAAGGCGACCACGAACATCGCCCATTTGGAAATCCAGCCGCGCGTGGCATCCCACGAGGCACCGGAGAACGCGAACGGGGCCAGAACCACCGCGACCAGCAGGAGCGCCTTGCGGATGAGCAGCGACAGCCACACGATCGCGGCGGCGGCAATGGCCAGGGCTGCGAGGAAGATGGTCAGAATCGCCCCGACGCCGGGAGCACCCACGTTCAGCGCGGTCAGCCCGGCGACCAGCAGGGCGATCTTGTCGCCCATCGTGGCGGTGGTTTCGCCTGCGGCTTGGATGATGCCGACCGAGAGTTGATCGACGATCTCCAGCAGCAGAGCCGTGAGCGTGATGACCACAAAGGAACCGAGCACGCTCTTGGCCAGGCCCAGGGCTGCGCGGGAGAGGGCTGCGGGTTCTCGGCGAATCATGCCGGTGATGAGTTGCAGACAGAAGAACAGCAACATGACGAACACGGCGATGCCGAAGATCAGGTTGTAGACGCCCACGTACTCGCCGCTGGTGACGTCGACCAGCGTGGTCGAGTCGAAGACCGTCCACACGGCCTCGAAGAGCCAGCCGGCGGCCGCACCCATCGCGCTGGCGAGCCAGTCGAATGGTGCCGAGATCAGCGTCGCGGCGGCTTCACCGGCAACGTCGCAGACGGTAGAGATGACGGGGATATCGCACACGCCCATCACGAGCCTCCTAGTGGTTCGGAGTAGATGGGCGGGTCAGACGGCTTGGCCGACGCCCCAGAAGAAGTTGATGAGGGTCACGCTCGCGCCACAGACGACGGCGGCACCGCACGAGATCAACACGCCGATCTTGCCCCGACCGGCCAGATGCGGATTGCTGGAGTTCGAGCCGTAGGCCCAGATGATCGCGCTGACGATCAGCGCCAGAACACTGAGAATCAGGCCCACGGTCATGACTGCGCCGACGATGATGCGCAGCTGCTCGATGCCCGGCAAGCCGCTGGAGTTAGGGTCGATGTCGATCACGGCAGTTCTCCTTTTCGAGAGGACGGATGGTTCTGCCGTCAGGTGCTCGCCGCTGCCACGCACACGAAAAAGCGCCCACCCCCGGAGGGGCGGGCGCTCAGAAGCCAGGGCGGGTCAGAGTTGCTGGCCGACGCCGAGCAGCCAGTTCATCCAGGCGACACCGGCACCGGCGAGGATTGCGCCGCCGAGGGAGACCAGCACTCCGACGCGGCCTTTGGCGGCGGCGGAATAGTTGCCGGTGCTCGATGAGACCGCCCAGATGATCGCCGAGACGATCAGCATCAGCACGGCGATGATGAGGGCGAACATCAGTAGCGCTCCGACGACCTCTCGTAGATCGCTGATACCGGCCAGTCCGTCGAAGTCGGGAAACACGTCCATGACGCACCCCGCTACTTCACCGTGACGTGCAGGTGGTCGTAGTGCCCACCCGTCACGTTGTCGGGGTCGTGCATCCCGCCGCCGTTGTACGGACGCCAGCCCTCCGCATCGCGCGAGAGCGACCAGATCTTGCCCTGCCAGATCAGGTACTCGACGCCGAGCGCTTCGGCGTGGGTCTGCATCCACTCGGTGACCTGCCAGCCGTAGTCGAGTTGCTCGGCGGTCGGGTACTGGCCGATCGCGTTGCCGAACGTCAGATCGCACGCCCTGCCGAGAGGATGCTCCGAAGTGGTGCCGGGGCGGGGCGAGTAGCAGCCCCACCCGATGTCGGGGAACTGCGCGAGAGTCTGCTCGTACAGGTGCAGCATCCGCGCGGTGATCTGCCCGTTCGAGGTCGGGTCGTCAACCATCCGGTTCGGGTCATCACCGTCGAACGGGGCCGGGTCACCGGCGGTTCCGGTGCTGCTCCTGCAGCCGTTCGGAGGCCCGACCTCGGCTTCGGGGAGGTCGGCGGCGTCGTGCTGATTCAGCCATGCGGCAGGGTCGATGAACTCGCCATTGGTGCCGCCGTCACGAACCTCGAAATGCAGATGCGGCCCCGTCGACATGCCGCTGCTCCCGACGTCGGCTATGTGCTGCCCGGCGCGTACTTGATCGCCCACCGAGACGTGGATGCCGTGCTGCCAGCTGTGCGCATAGGCGGTAGCGACCGTGCGCCCGTCAATGCGGTGCTCGATGACGACCAGGCCCCCGTAGCCACCGGAGAACTCCGCGACGGTCACCGTGCCCGACGCGGCGGCGAGGATGGGCGTGCCGTCCGGGGCGGCGAAGTCCGCGCCGGTGTGGAAGCTGTCTTCGCCGGTGATCGGGTGGACACGCGGCCCGAACGGGTCGGTGGCGACCCAGGTTCCCTCCGGCAGCGGGAACACGACCCGCGCGGTCTCCGCAATCTCGGATGCGACCGTGACCGGCTGCGCCCCGGCGCTGATCGTGGTCGGGCCACCGGAGCCGGTGAGCGTGCCCAGGATGGTGAGCGCGACCGGCTCGTAGTTGTTGTACCTATCCGGGTAGGCCGACACTTCAACGCTTTGCGCGGCCTCACCCTTGCCCATCTGCTGCCAACCGGGAATGTCGAGCAGGCCACGCGGACTTGGGTAGTTGGGGCCGTCCGGCCCGCCGTAGAACGCCCGCGCTTGATACGTGGAGTCCATGAGTTCGGCAACCGTTCCCCACCCCGACTGCGGGCGCATCTGGAACAGGCCGAGCGAGTCATGATCGCCGCCGTTGCCGTCGTTTGGGTAGTCGGCGCTCTCGGGGTACGCAGAGGTGTTCGACAGCATCCGCAGGCTGGATTCGGTCAGTGCGGCCATGAGCGCGATCTGGATGCCGTCGCGCCCCACCCCGTCGATGCCGGAACCGATCTCGATGATGGTGGCCGCGTGCGTGAGTTGCTGCCGATTGAGTGTGATGGTCTCGCCGTTCGCGGTGGTCGCGGTCAACGAGTCAGGGATGTTCCCCACGGTGATGCCGGAGCCGTCGATGGTGCACTCGGCGTTCGCGGCGGGGTTCATCAGCACGCCGATCGCCAGCAGGCCCATGAATGGGCCGAGCAGAAGCAGCAGGGCGAGGGCGATGACTGCTTTCTTCATCGTCATGGCCTTTCGTCTCAGCGCAGCGGCTGGTCGAGAATCGACAGGCGCAGCAGGTAGCAGGACGGCACCGCACCCGCATCGGGCGCGCTGGTCTCGCTCTGGCTGCCGCTCGGCGGGTCGTCGGGTGGGCAGGCGAGGAAGATCGTGAACGCCACCGGGTGCTCGGATGTCACGGGTTCCTCGTTCCAGATGCCCTCGCGGTGCCGGGTGCCCTCGATCGTGATCGCGGTCGCACCGACCGGGAGTTGTCCGGGCCGAGCTTGCTCGACCGCTTGCGCCCACTGCTCGGGAACGTAGGCGTCGGTGATGGTCAAGTGCTGGGTCGTGCTGTACTGGCGCAGATCGACCCAGGCGTCACGCGACGGCAGGTAGGCGGCGATGTCAGAGGCCAGGCCCGCCTGCTCGTTCCCGGTCGGGTCGCCCACGTCCAGCAGCACGGCGGTGTAGTCCAGCGGCAGGAACCCGCTGGTGGTATCCCAGGTGAACAGCGCGTGCGCGGCATCGCGCGCGAACTCGTCCGGGTCGGTCGACGGGGTGATGTAGGGCAGGCGCGGAGTCGGCTGATCGGGGTCAATGCGAATCGGCGTCGGTGGCCCATCGGGTGACGGGTCGGCGTCGTTCGGGCCGGTCACCAGCCCGTAGACACCGATCGCGGCCAGGACGAGGAACGCGACCCCGGCGCAGACAAAGGAGATCAGTCGGCGGCGGGCGCGGGCGGGGTCATCGGGAGTCGTCTTCATGACCCCCAGGTGCGCCACCGCGCACCCGATCAGGGTCAGAGCGCTCGGAGGTGCCTACGCGGATTGCTCAGCACCTGTCGCGCCGTGCGCAGCTCGTCTGCGAACGCGCTGGTGCCGTCAGCGGTCGCCAGGAACGAGGCGATCTGCTCATCGTTGAGTTCGTTCGCCAGTACTTCGGCGTCGTAGTGCGTCCACCAGTCGGCAAGCTCGCTCCAGGTGGCGACGAACGCGCGCACCGGCCACCGTGCAGGCTCGGTCTCACCCGTGGAGGTGACCGGTGCGGGGTTGGTCTGCGCCGCCTGCGCGCGGGCGACGGCTTCTTGTGCGAGCGCTTCCAGATCGGTGGTCTCGCTTGCGGCTTCGGTGACGGCGGCGCGGATGCGCTCGAAGCCGGGATGCACCGGGGCACCGGCGTCGATGCGTTCGAGTTCGGCAGCGGCGTCGCCGCGCACCGTGGCGGGCAGGTCGGGGTCGTCGGTGACTTGCCGCAGGTAGTCGATCTTGTCGAGCGTCTTGTACGACGCGCCGCCGGGAATCATCGCGGCGGCTTGCTCGCTGGCGCGGCCCACCGGAAAGGACGGTGCGGGAAACTTTCCCGCACCGTCCTTTCCGGGCTGGTTCTCCGCGCTGAACCGTGTCGCGGCTTGCCTGCGTGAAGCGTCCTCGGCCATGAGGGTCTTCAGCTCGCGGTAGAGCGCAGCCGCCTCGACCGGGGTGAGGTCTTTGTGGAGCATGTTGTCGTCTTGCTCGGCCAGCAGGTGGCCGAGCCTGCCCGTGATGCCCGAGCGCACCCACACGTTCACCGTGCGCCAGCCGAGCAGCTTGATCGCGGCCAGCCGTCTCGCGCCGCACACCAGTACCCCGTCGATGGTGACCGTCAGCGGTTGCAGGAGGCCGTCGCGGGCGATGGACTCGGCCAGCGCGGTCAGGTCGCCCAGGTCGGTGCGGTGCCGGTTGCCGACGATGATGGACTCGACGGTGCGGTCGAGTTCGATGTGCCCGGTGTGCCTGCTCATGACCGGCCTCCGCGTTTCGGGGCAGCGAGCGAGATCATCAGCACGAGATCGTCGTCGCGCAGCAGCGCGCGCAGGCTCTCGCCGATCAGCAGCCGGAGCAGGATGCCGCGCCCGGCAGCGGTCGCGGCGTAGGCGGGGCTGGGATGCCCGAGTAGAGCTTTCAGCAGCGCTGTCCACGCGGTGCTGTTCACGTCGAGCAGGGCGCGGGCGTGCTTGTCGCGGCGCAGCGCTTCGTAGGCGCTCTGGCGGCTGCCTGCTCGGGCGAGCGCTTGGCAGATGTGCTCGACCCCGGCGCGGGCGACATGCGGGGGCCAGCCCAGCAGCGTGAACAGTGCGATGGCGTCTTCGACCGCTGAGCCTGCCGAGCAGCACGCCGTCGTGCTTGCCGGTTCGTCGGCGCCGGTTGGGTCTGGGTCGGTGATGTGGAACGCCGAGTGGTAGTCCGTCAGCGGGTTCTCCCGATCTGACAGCCGCTCGGCGTCGTGGAACGCGGAGATGTGCGGACGCCGGGCTTGATGCACCGAACACAACAGGCCCTGCCCGCGTTCCTCGGCGATGCAGGTGATGCGCACGGCGTGCGTCACCACGCCCCACGGGTCGTTCGCGGTGCGCGCGGCCTTGGTGCGCATCACATCGAACGCGGCACTGGCTGCTTCCCACGGGTCGAGGCCGTGCTTGCGGGCCAGCGCCCCGTACTTGTCGGCGGCGTAGGCCATTAGGTCGGCGGCCACCGGGTCGCACTGCCACGCGCCGGGGCCGCCCTCGTGCAGTCGGTTCAGCAGGGCACGCAAGCCCTCGCTGCGGGTGAAGTCTTCCGGTTCACGGAAGCTCGTGCGGGTCGTCATGATTGCACCTCCTGGCGGCAAGGTGCACAGGGCTGGCCGTCGCGTCGGGGGCGGTCGGGCGGTCGTTGTCGAGTCATCGCTACTCACCGCTTCACGACTTCCCGACCGCAGCCCTCGTCGGCGCGTGGTGTCGGGCACCGTGCCCGAACGCCGACAGCGGCGACAGCCGCCTTGCCCGGTCACCGAGGTTCCGCAGCCCAGCCACGAGTGGTTCGCGGGCCTTACGTGACATCTCGACTTCCATGTCGATGCCCCGCCCGGCCAGCGATGCCGTGTTGCGGGCGATCAGATCGGTGGGCCGCACCCACTCGATACCGCGCGCCCGGTGTTCCTCGAGTTTCTGCTCGACCTCTGCTGCCTCAGCTGCATCGGTCATCTCGTCAGTCGCGGCGGTCTCGACCGTGGTGTCCTTGCGCTTGGTCACGTCGGCGGCGGCAACCGCCTCGGGCACCTGCCGAACCTCGCTGCGGTCTTCTGGCATCCCCGGTTCGGGCACATCCTCGACGCGCCAGTCGTCGTATCCTCGTGCCTGCTCTCGCGGGTCAATGTTCATGATGTTGTCTCCATCTCTGTTGTGATTTCCGGTTCCTCGACCGGCGGGGTAAACCAACGGCCCACCGTCGAGGCGTGCACGCCGAGCTCATCGGCGATGGACTTGTTCGACCAGCCGGCCTCGCGCAGCCGAGCGGCACGGTCACGCCTCCCCAGCACCGGCTCGGCGTCCGGCGCTGCTTCGGACTCGATCGCAGCCAAGGGTTCGGTCGCAGCGGGTAGCTCGGACGGTGCCTGCGGCGTGCTCAGCGGCGCGGCGGTCGAGCGCGTGAGGACGACGGTGAGGTGCGTGCTGGCGAGCAGCACCAGCGGCGGAACGGCAGCGACCGTCGCGGCGAGCATGGCGGGCACGCTGGCATCGGCAGCGACGATCGCGTGCAGCGCGTTCGCAGCCACCGACACGAGTGCCCCGCAGATCAGCAGCGCCCACGGATACCAGGCACCTCGGCGACCATCGAGCGCGACAACCGCGATGGTGGAGACCACGATCAAGCCGTCCACGAGCAAAGGCCAGATCCACGCCTGCCCGGGTGCGATACCCGACCGGGCCGCGAGGTCGGCCAGAGCCATGAACGAGAGCCAGAACGCGCCGATACCGATCAGCACAGTGCCGGTCGCAGCGGTCACGACCGCCCAACCCCATGCCGCTCGTTGCACGCTCATCACAGCCCCCGACCACTCACCGAGACCGGCGGCTCATTGTGGGCGAACCCGGAATCCGTCTGGCGTACCGGGGCGCGACGGCGCGGCCCGTAGGTGCTGACGTGGCGATACGCCGAGCCGACTGTTCGGGTGATCTCGTGCTCGCCCAGCCCGGACTGGCCCGCTGCCGGGCCGAGCGCGTCGAGCGCTTCGCGGGGCGAGTGGCCGTGCTCGGCCATGCGACACGCGGCCTTGAACAACCCCAGGTTGCGTTCGCCCTCGGGTCTGCGAGCCACCTGCAAGGCGAGCCGGGCAACGTCCAGCGGCCAGCCGCCCGGTGGTTCCGGCGCGGGCACGTACTTCGGGCGCGGGTCGAGGAAGTCGCGCAGCCGCTGCGCCGCCAGCGGCACCACCAGCCCTCCGGCAACGGCCTCGACTCGGTATGAAGTCGGGTGACCGTCGATCGCGCGCTGCGAGGGAGGCACGATGATGTAGCCGCCGTCACCCCGAAAGTCGATACCCGCCCGGCCCACTTGCCATGACCGCTGCTCGCGCCCAGCGTCCGCAGGGTAGTACAGATGCCTGCCGCCAGTGGGCGTGGTCACGACCGCCAACGGCTCCGGCAGCAGCCCGGAGCGTGCGGCGCGTCCGAACGCGGCGTACCCGTCGACCTTGTGTACGTCAACGTCGACGACGACCACACCCGAGGCTGCGCCGGTTGGGATGGCAAGGTTCGCGCGAGGCCGCTGCCGCCACCACGCCTCCACTTGCCCGGCGTCGGTGATCGCCTCGTGGAAACCGCGCTCGGGAATCGGACGCTTCCCGCCTGGCGCGCACGGGAACACCGGCACATCGAGACGGGCCAGCTCGCGCGCGACGAGTGGCAGCGGCACACTCTCGCCGAGCCGGTAGAAGATCGCAGCGACCGCCGAGGCCCGACGCGCGATCAAATCGTGCGCCGCGCGAGCGTCGCGTACCTCAGCCATCGCCAGGCCTCCCTTCCGCCGGATGCCACCCGCCAGTGGGTGGCCGTACGACCGTGAGGTGCGTCGGGAGGTTCAGGAAGACGAGACGGACAAGGAATCGAGACTGTGACCGTCAGGCTTCATGAAGAACCCGACGAGTCTGTACCGGACTACCAGGCAAAACCGGCCCGGAACGGGCGAGCGCCGATAGTCTCGATAATGCGGCTCAGGGTTGGGTGATCGAGTACACCGCTCAGGCGGTGAACGCCCGCCGCATCTGCCTGTAGTAGCCCGGTGTGACGCCCACGTACTCGCGGAAGAGTCGGGTCGCGTGACTGCGGGAGTGCCAGCCCACGCGCTGTATCGCGGCGGCGACGGTGAGGTCGGTCTCTCGCAAGTATTTTGCCAGAAGCTCCGCCCGAATCATCGTCAAGAACGCCAACGGTGTCTTGCCGTATGCCTCGATGAACACGCTGCTCAACCGCGAGGGCGAAAGGTGAACCTCAGCAGCGAGGTCGTCGAGCGACCACCGCTGCTCCGGTCGCTCGCGCAGCAGCTGCGCGACGTGGCGAACCTCAGCCCGCAAGGGGGCGAAGCGTCGATCACGAGGGAGGGCGGGCCGGATATGCGCACGCTGAGATGCTGAGAGGCGCACAGGCGAGACCTTGATGTAGGGGGCGATCACGTAGGCGATCTGGAACCACAGCGCCTGCATCCGCAGGTAGTGCCGCACGGGGTGCCCGTCGACGCTGAGCCGCACCATCTCATCGAGCCACGGCATCAGCATCCCCGCCCGGTCTTCGCCGAGGCGCAAGATCTGCGCCGGCTCGGTGTAGATCGTCTCGGCGAACCCTTGCGCGTCGAGCCGGTCATCGAGGAATGCCGCGTATTGCCAGCGCAGTTGGTCAAGCAGGAAGTCGGTGTCAGCATAGATCGTCGTGACCGTGATGTGCCCCTCGGGTTCTGACCCGCAGAGCACGTTCGCGCCCAGCATCACCACGTCACCGGCCTTGACCGGCTGTTGCCCGAACTCGGAGAACAGGCAGGCCGAGCCATCGCGCACGATGATGAACTTCACACAGTCATACGCCACCGGCAGCACAGGGCGATGCATAGTTCGAGTTCGCGCCACCAAAGGCGCGTATGGTCCGGCCTGAGGCTCGGACGAACGCGCTCGTCGAAGTTCTGATGCCCTCACGTATGCGGACTGATGACGGAGATCGACCCTATCTGTTTTGTGGTCTACAAGGCATCCAGCGGACGTCCCGCCTCAGCCTGTCTCATGCGTCCCGCGGTCAGCGCGATCACGGCGAGCAGAGGGGGAAGCACTCCCGCAACCACGAAGATCACCGGCACTGGGACGAGTAGAGATAGTGGGCCTGCAATAGCTATGGAAACGGGCATGAAGGCGATCGAGACGAAGAAGTCAAGGCTTGCGACGCGACCGATCATGTCGAGGGGAACGAGCCGTTGCAGCAGGGTTCCCCAGATCACGACCCCGGCCCCTGTGGCGGCTCCGACGATGAACAGGGCCGCAAGCATCACGATCAGACTGTCGGCTATTCCTATTGCCACGAGGGGTAAAGTGCCGCCGCCCCAGCAGGCGATCATGAACGTGAGGTAGCGGCGCGGGAGTCTCAGCGATGACACGACCAACGAGCCGACAGCTCCGCCGATGCCGAATGCGGCCAGCAGGAAGCCAAAGGTCGCTTCGGCGTCCTCGAATCGGTCGCGGGTCAGGAACGGCAGGAGCACTTCGATCGGCCCCTGAATGATGAGCGCGAGCGAGGAACCGAAGATCAGTGTCCACAGTAGCCAGCGGGTGCCGACCACATAGCGAATGCCCGCACGGAGATCGCCCCACATGCTGGTTCGATCCTCTGGCGCTACCGGTTCGTCCAGATGTTCACGGCGGCTGAGGAACAGGGTGATGATGAACGCGACCGTGTACGAGGCCGCAACGATCACCGCTCCGATGGCGGGGAAGAACAAGCCGACGACGATTCCGCCGAGTGCAGGTCCGAGGCCCTGCCCGAGGGTCGGCCGGAGCGCACCTTCGAGGCCGTTCGCGGCGAGAAGCTGCTCAGGTGGAAGCACCTGGGGCAGATAAGAGCTGTAAGCCGGGTAGAAGAACGCGCTTCCGGCACCCATCGCGAACGAAGCGACGGCGACGTGCCATAGTTCGATAGTCCCAGTCAGCGACAGGGCAGCCACCGCGGACATGATCGCGGCGGTGCCGCCTTGCACGGTGATGATGATGCGGCGCTTGGAGAAACGGTCGGCGATAACTCCTCCAAGCATGGAGAACACGAACAGGCCCAGGCTCATCCCGGTTGCCACCGCTGAGAGCGCTAGCGGACTGTCGTTCAACGCGATCACCTGGAAGACCATCACGATCGTCCACACGCCGGTGCCGAAGACCTCGATGCCGACAGCGGCGAACAGGAGGCGGTAGTCGCGCGTCGCAAGAGGCCGAATGGAGCGCAGCAGGTTCAGCTTCTTCTCGGTCATACCGGCACCGCGCTTCCGGCCATCGCCGACAGGTCGATGCTCGGCCAGTCGGCCACATCACGCAGGAGTTGCCGGTCGTGAGAAGAGATGACGACGGCCGCTTGGGTTGCCCCCAGCGCTTCGGTGAGTTCGTCGACGAGGGCGATGGAGAGATGGTTCGTCGGTTCGTCCAAGAGCAGGACATGGGGGCGCGCGGCGAGTACCAGCGCCAGATCGAGACGTCGTTGTTGCCCCATCGACAACTCGCCCACCCGCTTGCTCAGCTCTCGCGGTTTCAGGAGGCCGAGCTGCGACACCCCAACCGCATCCGAGGACGGCACGATCCCGGCAGCAACGAGCGCATCGAGGTACGTTTCGTAGACCTCGCTCGCTCGTCGTTCGGGCGGCAGGTCGGACTCCTGGCGAAGAAACCCCAGGCGCGTCGTGCGGGGTTTGCGCACCACGCCGGTGTCTGGCGCAAGGTCTCCGCCAGCAACTTTGAGCAGGGTGGATTTTCCTGTTCCGTTTGGGCCGGTCACGACGAGCCTGCCGCGGTGCGACAGTGAGAACGACACTGGACTGCGAAGCCGTTCAGTGACGCTGACGTTCTCGACGCTTAGCAGCGCCGCGCCGGTTCGGGTGCGCAGTTCGGGGAAGCGGAACACCTGGGGCGGCTCGGGCACGGTGATCGCGTGCGCTTCGAGTGCCTCTCGGCGTCGGTGGACGTTCTGCACGAGGCCACCGGCTCTCGTGGCGCGCCCGTGCTTGTTAGTGCCCTTCTCCGGGCGCCATCCTGAGACGAGCCGGTTCTGGGCGGCGCTGAGGCTGTCTTGCAGCCGCGCACGCTCGGCCTGCTGCTTGTCGTACTCCTGTTCCCAGCGCTCCCGCTCGGCTAGTCGTCCTTCCCTGTAGCCCAAGTAGCCATTCCCGTACACGCGCAGCCGCTCGTCCGGAGTCGGATCGAGATCGACGATGGTCTCGGCGAAGTCCGATAGGAGTGCCCGGTCATGGCTCACGACCACGACACCGCCGTTGCGGGATCGGAGCTGGGCGGTGAGGAACTCCAGCCCGCTGCGGTCGAGATGGTTTGTGGGCTCATCGAGCAGCAGGAAGTCGTCGTCAGCGCCCAGAAGACAGGCCAGGCGCACGCGGTAGCGTTGTCCGACTGACAACTCCGCGAGCGGCCTAGTCGTGTCGGTTTCTGCGCCGAGTGCTTCGAGGGCGACCTGCACGCGCCGCTCGGCATCCCAGGCATCAACTGTTTCGGCATGCTCCAGTGCGGCTGCGTACTCCGCTGCGGTGGCGTCGGTGCCATCGGCGAGCGCGTGACTGGCAACGTCCAGTCTCGCCAATGCCGCAAGGGGTTCGGCGATTGCGTCTGCGACGGCTTCTCCCACGGTGCGCTGGTCGGAGGCATCCATCTCCTGCTCCGCTACGCCGATCGTGCCGATGCGCTGCACCGTTCCGCTGTCGGGGGCGAGCGTGCCCGCGAGCACATGCAGGAGGGTCGATTTGCCTCGTCCGTTCTCGCCGACGATCGCGACGCGCGAAACAGGGGTGAGGGTGAGGTCCACATGATTGAGAACCGGGGTGGCGCCTCGCATGACTGAGACGTCGGAGGCGATGAGTTGCGCGCGACCGCGCGCGGGAAGACGGTGAGTAGCGGTGTGCATTTGAGTCCTTCACAAAGGCGCACCATGAGCCAGCAAGTCCGGCCAATGGGGTACGCGAAATGACGGCGACCCGAGAAGGGTCAGGAGGAGTGGCTTCCGCAGGCTCGGAGAGACTCAACGAGCGCGGTCAACCGCTTCAGCCGTCACAGGAAGTACAAATGCATGGAGACAGTATACCTCACGCGCTGCTTGCCGGACGTCACCCCCTCTTTGGCGGCCTCTGAAGTGTGCGCACGAGCGGGTCGGAGCACGCCATGCTGGTTTGCCGGTTCGCAGCACGTGCTGAGTCCGACAGCGTGAGTCGCGTTGGATATGGAGGCATCTGCTTTACGTGCCAGACTCCCCACACGTCTGGCACTAAGAGTGCGAGCCGCGCGCTGCGCGCGCACCTGACCCCCGAGATCGCCCCTCCCGTGACGGTCTCGGGGAGGGGCCGTCGTGGTGATGACCATCCGGGTCATGTCGTCCGGCAAGGGCTACGAGTACCTGCTGAAATCGGTCGTTGTCGGCGACGGCGACCGCGAGATGAGCAGCCCGCTGACCCGGTACTACACCGAGTCCGGCTGCCCGCCCGGAACCTGGGTCGGCACCGGACTGATGAGCCTCGACGACGGGCGCACCCCGGCATTGGCCGAGGGCGACACGGTGACCGAGGAACACCTAGCCCGACTGCTCGGTGACGGCATCCACCCGATCACCGGCGGCAAGCTCGGCAAGAGGTTCCCCTCGCTGCAACCCCCACGCGAGCGGATTGCGGCGCGCATTGCACGCCTCGACCCCGACTTGCGAGGCGAGACACGGGCCGACGCCGTGCAGCGCATCCGTGAGGAAGAGGTTGCGAAGAAGCCGCGCACCGCCGTTGCAGGGTTCGACCTGACGTTCTCCCCACCGAAGTCGGTCAGCGCGATCTGGGGCGTGGCCGACGCGGGCACGCAAGCCCTGATTGCGCAGGCGCATCACGCCGCAATGCGCGACACCATCGCGTTGCTGGAACAGCGGGTCGCTGCAACCCGCGTCGGCGCGGGCGGCATCGCGCAGATGCCGATCGTGGGCGTGATCGCCACCGCGTTCGACCACTACGACTCCCGAGCCGCCGACCCTCAACTACACACGCACGTCGTGGTGTCGAACAAGGTGCAGGGCGTAGATGGGCGCTGGCGCACCCTCGACTCCCGCCGACTGCACAAGGCCGCTGTCGCTCTCTCGGAGTCGTACAACGCCTTTCTCACCGATCACACCGCGCGGCTGCTCGGCGTGACGTGGGTGCCCGTCGACCGGGGCAAAGACCGCAACACCGGGTGGGAGATCGAGGGCGTATCTGCGGCGCTGATCGCGGCATTCTCCCGCCGCACCACCGGCGGTAGCGACGGCGGAGAGGGCATCGAGCAGGTCAAGAACCGACTGATCGAGCAGTACGTCGCAGCGCACGGCAGACAACCGCCAGCGGCGACGATTGCGAAGCTCCGGCAGCAGGCAACCTTGGAGACGCGACCCGAGAAGGAACTGCGCTCCCTGGCGGAGCTGACCGCCGACTGGCGTGCGCGTGCCGAGGTCGTGCTCGGCGAGGACGCTCCCACCTGGGCGCAGCACCTGCTCGACCGGGGTGCGACCGAGGCCCGGCTGCGTGCGGACGATCTCGGGCTGGAGCAGATCGAGGATCTCGCCGCCGTGGTGTTGATGGAGGTAGCGAACCGGCGCGCAACCTGGGGGCGATGGAACCTGCACGCCGAGACGATGCGGCAGATCATGGGCGTTCGGTTCGCAACCACCGACGACCGTCTCCAGGTGCTCGATCAGATCGTCGCGCACGCCGAAGCCGAATCGCTGCGGCTCACCCCCGACTACGACCGCGCCTTACCCGCCCACTACGTCGAGAGCGAGGGCGACAGGTTCCAGCCGGTCGATCAGATCGCGTACTCCAGTCAAGACATCCTCGACGCCGAGCAGCGCCTACTCGCGCACAGCCAGCGCACCGGCGGGCCAGCATTGACGGCGCGGCTCGTCGCGCGGCATACCTCTCGCAAGATCAGGGGCGTCCGGCTCGACCCCGATCAGGCCGTCGCTATTACCCGCATCGCCCGTTCCGGTCTGAGCCTCGATCTGCTGGTCGGCCCCGCTGGTTCCGGCAAGACCACCGCGCTACGCGCCCTGCACCGGGCATGGACAGCCGCGCACGGACGCGACTCGGTGATCGGCCTCGCACCGTCGGCGGCCGCCGCCGAAGTGCTCGGCGACTCCCTCGGCGTGCGAGCGGAGAACACCGCGAAGTTCCTCTACGAACACCATCATGGACGCTGGAACCTTCAAGCCGGGCAGCTCGTGCTCGTGGACGAGTCCTCCCTCGCCGGAACGCTCGCGCTCGATCGCATCACCGAGCACGCCGCCAAGGTCGGAGCCAAGATCGTCCTCATCGGCGATTGGGCGCAACTCTCGGCGGTGGAAACGGGCGGGGCGTTCGGGATGCTCGTCCGGCACCGGCAGAGCGTGCCCGAACTCACCGATGTGCGCCGCTTCGCCAACGAGTGGGAGAAGACCGCCAGCCTCGGCCTGCGACACGGGAACACGGACGCTCTCGACGAGTACCAGGAGCGGGGCAGGGTGGCGGGCGGTGATGCCGAGACGATGCTCGATGCGATCTACGAGGCTTGGCGCAGCGACCGCGACGAGGGCTTGCGCACGCTGATGATCGCGGGCACCGGCGAGATGGTCGCCCAGCTCAACGAGCGCGCTCGCGCCGATCTGGTCGAGGCTGGGCGGGTTGAGGCCGACGGCCTGCGTCTGCACGACGGCACCACCGCAGGCGTCGGCGATCTCGTCGTCACCCGGCTCAACGACCGCCGCCTCGCCACCGGCAGGTCGTGGGTCAAGAACGGCGACCGCTGGCAAGTCACGCACCGCTACGACGACGGCTCGTTGGCCGTGCGCCGGTTGGGGCGCGGCGACCAGCCGCATGGCAAGGCTCTCGTGTTGCCTGCGAAGTACGTGCGCGAGGAAGTCGAGCTCGGCTACGCTTCCACGGTTCACCGCGCCCAAGGAGCCAGCGTCGATACCGCGCACGCGCTCGTCGATCCCGAAACGGCGTCGCGGGAGTTGTTCTACGTGGCGATGACGCGAGGTAAGCACCGTAACTACGCCTATGTGATCGTGCCCGACCCGCACGAGGTCGAGCCGCACCTCGACCAGCCGAAGCCGCTGACCCTGACAGAACGGCTCGCCAAGGTGCTCGCGCGCAGCGACGCCGACCTATCCGCGACCGAAACCCTGACGCTCGAGGTAGACCGTCACGCCTCGCTGTCCACGCTGCTCGCCGAGTACGACGTGCTCGCCCGCGAAGCGCAGATCGACCGCTGGGCGGCGCTGCTCGACATAGCACCGTTCCCCGAGAACGTGGCCGACGACGTATTCACCAGCCCCTACTACGAGCACTTGGAGAGCGCACTCGCACGCCACGAGGCAGCTGGGCATGTTGCGGCGGCGGCGCTCACCGCGCTCGCGCCGAGGCTCACGCCTGGCGAAGACCAGGCCGATCCCGCCGCGCAGCTCGCCTCCGTGCTCGACCAAGCCACCCAGCAACTTCGGTCCGGCAAACGAGCCAGGGCGCGAGTCGCTGGACTCATCCCGACGCCTGCCGCACCGATCGCCGACGACATGCAGACCGCCCTCACCGAGCGGCAGACGCTCATCGAGACCGCCGCGCGCCAACTCCTGCACGACGCCCAAGAAGCGGGAGCCGCGTGGGTGGCGCGGCTCGGGCAGCCAAGTTCACGACTCGAAGCGCGAGAGCGGTGGGACGCACACGCCGCCACCGTCGCGCTGTACCGATACCGCTACGACATCACCAGCCCGTCACCGCTCGGCGACGCCAAGGCGATCACGACCGCAGACCAAGCAGCCGAGTATCGCGCAGCCACTACCGCTCTTCGCCGGGTCGAAATGCTCGGGAAGCGGCACGAGGGCACTTCTTCCCGCAGCTTGCCGCAGCGGTTCGACCGTGGACCTCACCTATGAACACAGGCGGACGCTCAATCGCGAGCGTTCCGTAACTCCAGACGGCACGCTCTCGCTGCCAGGGCCTCGGAGATCCGAAGACCCGACTTCTCTGGGCCGTGCGTTGACTCCTCATCATCAGTCGGGCTTCGCAGCTGCGGCACACGTGGACGGATGCCCAGTGAACCCAAGCCTGACCGATAATCTTGACATGGCGGCACCGGCCGCTCTCGCATGCTGACAGGAGGCAAACATCGATGCTGATGACCTCCAACTGGCGTGACTGGTACCACCTCCGACACCAGCAAGGTTGCCTGGTGTCTGGGGCTCAGTTCGAGGACTACGTCACCCGCATCCTTGCGCGCTTCCACGACGACTTCACGAACCCGGCACCATCAGGCACGCTCGGCGACGGCGGGTGCGATGGCCTGGCGGACGCGGGAAAGATCCTGTACGCGTGTTACGGACAACGGCCAGCGCGGAACGCTGAACGTGAACTTCAGGCCAAGCTCGTATCAGACTTCACCCGGGGGCGAGACTCGTGGGCCACGTTCCTGACGTGGCGGTTTGTTACTAATGCCCCGGTTGGACCAGAAACTCTGAAGTCGTTCACCTCACTCCAACAGCAGCATGACGAGGGAACGCAACGGCCGCTCACAATGAGGATTTGGCAACCAGCGAACCTCTGGACTGAGGTCGTGAGCACCCTTACGCCGCAAGTCCTAGACGAGTTGTACCCAGGCGCTCCGGGCATCGAGAATCTTGAGTTGGTTGACCTGCTACCGCTCTTGGATGCGATCGGGCAGTCGGACGATGGCGTGGACGTTGCCGCGTCGGTCCTTCCAGTTCCGGCGAACAAGATGGACTTCAACAACCTACCCCTCGGTTCACGGCTGGAGTTCAACAGCGGTCGACTCATGGCTCCTCGCATTGAGAAGTGGTACGCGGACGCATCTGATCCGGCTCTGTCGGACGCGCACGGCGAACGTTTCAGGGCGATCTACCTGGCTGCCCGCGAAGTGACGACAGAGCCCGTCGAGATCCTTGAACGGATCTATGTCGCCGTGGCCGGGGCTAACTTCAGGATGGATGCTAAGCGAGCGAACGCCGCCTACGCCGTGGTGTCCTACTTCTTCGACTCGTGTCACATCTTCGAGACCCCGCCAGCAACTCTGGGGAGCGCTCATGCTGCTGCCAACTAAGGGCGTCTCGGCCGAAAGGGCGATCATTACGGTCGGCGCTGATGTGCTGGAGTACCTTCAAACGCCGAAGTCGGTTACTGCTCTCTGGGAGCAATACATGGCTCACGACCGTGAAGGCGGTGACCTCGATCACATCACCTTCGACTGGTTCTCACTCGCTTTGGCCTCTCTCTTTGCGATCAATCTCGTGGAGTGGACGCCCTCCGGGCATCTGAGGAGAGCTCGTGTTTCTTAGCTCCCTCGGCTCCTCAGACAGCCGGTTCAAGTCTCTTGAGTTCACCAGTGGCCTCAACATCCTCGTCGCGGATCGTACGGAGTCGTCCGCACAAGGCGATAGCCGAAACAGCGTCGGTAAGACGAGTTTCATCAAGATCATGCGTTACGTCATGGGAGGCGACTTGCCCCCCGAGTTCAAGGCCCCTGAACTTGCAAGTCACTCTTTCTACGTCAAGCTCGTCCTGCCTTCCCCCGATGGCGCGGCTGAAGAGGAAGTCACGGTCACTCGGCCGGTTTCGCCAACAACTCGAGTGCAAATCAGCGGATGGTCGGTCGTCACGGAGCGCCAGCCGATCCCAGTGGAGGAATGGCGAGCGCTACAGGCGGAGCACCTGTTCCGCATCCCAGATGACACGGCGCGGCCGACGCCAGGACAGCTTTGGGGGCAGCTGGTTCGGACCTTCTTCGGCACTCCGACCAAGGTCTACCAGGTCGAGGCGGATTGGGAATCAGGCGTTCGGATTGGACACCTACTGGGTCTGTCGCCTGAGATCCTCGCCAAGTCGGGAGAACTTGATCAGCTGACGAAGCAGGGAAAGGCCATTCGCAAGGCGGTCAAAGAAGGCGCCCTCACGCACCTCACCCTCGATGAGCCAAAGTTGCGCGCCCAGCTCGCAAACGTCCGCCGACAGCGAGATCGCGCACAAGAGTCGCTAAGCAAGTTCAAAGTCGATGAGCAATACGCTGATCATCAGCGCGAGGCGGACGGACTCACCGCATCCATTCAGCGCCTCAATGACGAAGGGCTCGCGCTTCAGCGCAGATGCCGCGAACTAGAGACCGCTCTGCGAGACGAAGTCGACCCCGCTGAGGATGCGGCCCTGAAGGCGAAGCTGACGCGCGTCTACAACGAACTCGGCGTCGTGTTACCCGATCTTGTTGGACGGCGATTTGATGAAGTATCTGAGTTTCATCACTCTGTCGTCCGCAACCGACGCAGCTTCCTTCAGCAAGAGTTGGAGGCCGCATCCGCGCGCCTAGAGGCCATTGATGCTGAACGACGAACTCGCGACGCCGAACGCTCTGGGATTCTGCGTCTACTGAGCGAAACTGTTGCGCTCGACACTTTCCTAGCTGTTCAGCGAGATTTGGCGAAGTTGGAGGCCGACGTCGCCGACCTAGAACGCCGCGTCGAGGCGGCGGCATCGATTAGCCAGATCAACGACAGGGTGAAGCTCAAGACCGCAGAGCTAGTAACGTCCGTTCGCGCAGAGTTGCACGAACGGTCGAGTTCTCTCGACGCGTCGATCGCCCTGTTCGATGAGTTGGGCTCGGAGATATACACCGACCGCGAAGCCACTCTTCTGGTTGCTCCTACGGAGAAGGGCATCTTAAAGGTCACTCCGCAAGTCTCAGGCGACGCGAGTACCGGTGTGCGCAGCGTCGAGACGTTCATGTTCGACACGACCTGCTTGATTACTGCGATCAAGAACAGCCGCGCGCCTCGCATCCTGATCCACGACAGCCACTTGTTCGATGCAATCGATGGTCGTCAGATCGCATCGTGCCTCAACATCGGTGCTCGGCTGGCTGAACAGCACAGATTCCAGTACATCGTGACGCTCAACTCAGACTTCATCGACCTGGTTGAAGCCCAGAGCGACGGGGCTTTTGATGCTGAGCCGTACATCGTGTCGCCACGACTCACCGACGCAACCGACGACGGTGGGCTCTTCGGATTCCGCTTCAGCTAGGCCCTAGAACGGTGCCTCGCCGCGTGTCGCCCACGGGTTCGAGGGCGACAGCGGCAAGGCTCCCTCGGGCAGCGGGAGGCTCGCAACGACGTAGAGGTTCAAGATGTCGTCGCGGTCCATGAACATGATCTGACTGCGCTTGCTGGCGTCGAGAGCGTTGCCGAGCCAGTTGCGGGCGGCCTTGGTGATCTCCCCGCCCGCCACGATGAAGGCGTGGTCGACCAAGACCCGGCGGTTGGTCTCGGGATCGAAGATCTCGTGTGCCAGCATCATGAGCGCTTGATTGTGGATCTCGGCCATGTTGGCATTACCGGCCTTGGTGACGCCTGAGGCGTCGAGCTTGCCTTTCTTCGCCTGGATGCCAAAGTAGAGAATGTGCTGGGTCGGCAAGGTGTAGCGCATCCAGATGTCTTTGCCGTACTCCAGCGCCTTGTCCTTGTGGCCGGCTGCCGTGATGCGGTGGTAGCCAAGCTGCCTGAACAGCGGGAGCAGCACCTCCTCGATGAGATCATCCTCGCTGCACTGGTCGAGGTAGGCCGTCAAGAGCTGCCGCCGCTCCAGTTCGGCCTTGCTGAAGGGGCGGTGCGGATTGGCGGCAAGGACAGTGACGGTCTGGGTGCCGACGTGGCGGAGGTAGCAGTGGTTGTCTTCGCCGTAGAACGCCTCGAAACCTTCGCGGCCGAGTACCTCGTTGAGTTGTGCCAGCGCACGAGGACGGTCGGGGCCTTCGTTCAGCCGATCGGCTGGACTCATGAGTTGGTCGATGAGACGACAGAAGACCGCAGGAGGATGACCGGGGCCGTCGTGCGGTTCGGCCAGCATCTCCTCCAGAACGTCAGCAACCCAACGATGGCGAGTTGAGCCATCGTGCTGGTAGTCGGTGTCCAGCTCCTGGAAGAACTCAGTGATGTACATGCTGGAGCGATACGGGAAGTACCTGGCTTCGTCCTCGTTCGCGGGATCGTCACGGCCTACATTGCCGACGACGAGTTCGCCGAGGGATTCGAGATTGCGACGACGGAACTTCACAAGTCTATTGTCGCAGGGAGCGTCGACGGCCACCGGCCCCGTCGAGAGCATGCTCCGAGCGAACCGGCGTATGGCGACGGCATCACTTGGTGACCGAAGACGGGAGCGTCGGCCTTAACTACGCCGTCAAGCCTCGTGGCAGACGTCAGAGCAAGTCCTTCGTGTATGTCCACACCGTCATGCGGTGGATGCCGAACCGGCGCGAGATGGACACTACGCTTTCGCCGTTGGCTCGGGCAGTTCGGATTGCGTCCAGTTCCCTCGCCGTCAGGGGTGTTCTAGCTCGTCTCCTTGGGGTTCTGACCACCCCAAGCTCACACTCTGATGGCACCAACGGCGTGTCGCCAACGCCGAGCTTCGCCTGATTCCACGCGGAACGGAGCCTCTCGAACCGCTGCCAGGTGTTCGGTTTGAGTCCGGCCGCGTCCACCAGATTGAAGACAATTGAACTTTGCCCCGCATGATCGCAGGGCAAGGTTCTTTTCTTGTATGACCTGGCGAGGATCGTCGTGATCGCTCGGGGTGAGCTGCCCGTCGCCTTCGCATGGCGTGGCGCATTCAACTCGACGCTGGCGAAGAAGTCCTGGCCGTGAGCGCATTCGCCTCGTGACAAGAATTTGACGCACGCCCTGAACTGGAAATAAAGTGAAATTGGGCAAGTCTCGGGGCATTCCAGACGGGTCGATTCGACGAAGTATGCGGCCATCCGCCGCCATTCTCGTCCGTCAGCTCTCCCGCATACGTGCGAGTGTCGGATGCCGCCGGGTGCGTTGGTCGCCGGATGGACGGTTCACGTCGCGGCCATAGTTTGAGTCTCCGGCCCACACCTCAGCTTCGATTCGATTCGAAAGGAAAGGTGCCCTGGAGGCGCCGAACCGTACCATGACGAACCCCGACCAGTTCCCCCAGCAGCAGCCCCAACCAATAACTGTGGAGAAATGGGCTGCGAGCGTCCAGCAGACCAACGGCCGTGAGCCGACGATGAGCACCATGCCGCTCTTGCCGCTGGCCCAGTCCCAGGACCCCCGGGGGCCGTCTTCCGACCACCCGGCCCAGAACGCATGAGGACGGCCGGTCTGCGGAGCCTGAGCCTGGCACGCCACGGCTTCACCTCGCACCTGCCGCTGTGGTTCGCCGGTTCTCTCTTCCTGGCGGCGGTGATCGACGTCATCGCCGCGCTGACGAGCTTCGTCGCGCAGCCGGAGGACAACTATGGGGCGGCCTTCACGCTTGTCTCGGTGTTCATCAGGCCCGGCACCCTCACGGTCCTGCTGATCGTCGTGCTCATGCTCGCCTGGTGCTGGGGAGACTCCGCTGACGAGCGTGCACGTGCCACCTCGCCGACGCTCCGCACCAGCAGGAAGACCCCCGCGGCGACCATCGCCGGCTGGCTCGCCGTCGTCGGTGGCGGGCTCATGGCTGTGCTCGCCGTCTGGCTCGGCGCTCTGCTGATGATCGACGGCCGGAACTGGGCGCGCCAAGGCGGTCCGGAGGGCCTGGCACTCATCACGCTGCTCGTCCTGGGCCTGATCCTCGCTGAGCTGCTTCTTGTGCTGCTCCCGGTCTGGCTGGGCGTGCTCGTGCTGCGGCAGCGCACCCGGGCGCGCTATGCGCTCATCGTCTACGGTGTTCTCGCGTTCGTCGGGATCCAATTCTGGCCGCTGCTGGACCGGGAACCGCTGATCGGCTGGGTGACGGCAGCGATCCCCGCCCTGCTGATCTGGGCCGAGCTGCGCGAGCGCGGGCTGGCCGGGTCCGTCCGAGGGTGCTGGCGTGGTGTCGTGCTGCTGGTGATCGACATCCCGCTGACCGTGATCTTCGCCATCGCCGAGGTCGGCACCGGCAGGGCAGAGGACGCATTGGCCTTGGCCCTCGTGACGCTGTCGTTCACCTGCACCTACGTGATCATGCTGTGGCTTGCGATGTGGGCCGTGAGCCGAGACGACAACGCCCTCTGGGCGGGCCTGAACGCGTCGCTCGTGGTCGCCGCGCCGCTGCTGCTCTCCCTGCTCGGACTCGGGGCGACGCTGATCGAGGTCTTCGCTCAGCTGGGCGCAGCCTGAGCCGTCCCTACCGGTCCTGCCGACAGATGGAGCCGACGAACATGAACGACGACGACAAGCAGCCCAATGTGATCCGCCGCGTGCACTGGTCCGGGGGGGAGGGGGGAGCCACAGGGCGGTGTCAAGGCGTGGGCCGTGGACGCGAAAGCTCGTGGCCCTGCGCCGGGACCGATGTTGCGACACATTCGGCCAAGCGACAAGGACCACGAGCTTTCGCCTGCGGGGTGACGGGCGTCGGAGCCCTTGGTCAGGCCGCGACGGCCTCGCTGGGGGCGGGCGTGTCGGCGGTGACCGCGCGGCGGAGCGCGACGAAGAGGACGATCAGCCCGGCGGTGATGAGCATGTGGCCGACGCCTGCGATGCCGGCGATCATCTTGGTCGACTCCTGACCGAGCACGGTGAGGCTGCCGTGCCAGATCAGCATGCCGGCAGTGAGCACCACTCCGGCGTTGTAGAGCCAGAAGAACCAGTCGAACAGCTGCGGGCTGCGCGAGATCGTGAAGACCTTCTCGAGGACGAGCACGATCAGCAGCACGACGAAGCCGAGGATGAGCAGGTGCGTGTGGGCGAGGCCGAGCTGGGTGAACTTCCCTTCGGGGAATCCGTTGAGCTTGGTGAACTCGCGATAGAACAGGCCGGAGGCGATGCCGACGAGCATGTAGATGAAGGACGCGTTGAGCAGCTTCTTCATGTGAGTGATTCCTTTCGGGGGTGAGCTCGGGAAAATGGGCGGGCTCGTGGAACGGGGGAGTGCTGGAAATGCGGGATTGCGGGAAATAGGGGAGTGCGGGACAGGGAGCGGCGCAGCCGGGTCAGATCAGCCCGGTCTCCTGCGCGACGTGGATCGCGCGGGAGCGGCTGTCGACGTCGAGCTTGGTGAAGATGTGCGCCAGGTGACTCTTCACGGTGGCCTCGGTGACGAAGAGGGCGCGGGCGATCTCCTTGTTCGTCGAGCCCGTCGCCAGGAGCCGGAGCACCTCGATCTCGCGGTCGGTGAGCTTCGGCAGCGGGCTGTGCATGCCTCTGAGCACCCTCGAGGCGAGGTCGGGGGCGAGCACCACATCACCGGCGGCGGCGCGCAGGATGCCGTTGATGATGGCTTCCGGGTCGACGTCCTTGAGCAGGTAACCGGCGGCGCCCGCTTCGATCGCGCCGAGGATCTCTGCGTCGCGGTCGAAGGTGGTCAGGATGAGCACGGCCGGTGCGGGGTCGAGCTCGCGGAGTGCAGCGGTGGCCCGGATGCCGTCGATGCCGTCGCCGAGGCGCAGGTCGCACAGCACCACGTCCGGATGCAGATGTGCCGCCAGGGTGATCGCCTCCTCGCCGGTGGCGGCCTCGCCGATGACCTCCACCGTGCTTGCGGTGGCCAGCACGGCGCGCAGCCCGCTGCGGACCACGGGGTGGTCATCGACCAGTAGCACGCTGGTCGTCATGGCTGCTCCTGGGCCGGCCGGCTCTGGGCCGGGTCGGTGTGGATCGGGAGGTGGACAGACACCGCGGTGCCTTCGCCGGGAGCGCTCTCGATGTCGAGACCGCCGCCGAGCTCACGCAGGCGTGCCCGCATGAAGCGCAGGCCGTAGCTCGTGCCGGCGGTTTCGGTGTCCTGCTCCCAGGCGGTGAGGTCGAAGCCGGTGCCGTTGTCGATGATGTCGAGTCGTACGGAGTCGTCGGCGTCGATCAGGCTGGCGACGACGCGGGTCGCGCCGGAGTGGAGGCGTACGTTCGCGAGGGCCGACTGGGCGGTGCGCAGCAGCGCGACCTCGACCTCGGTCGGCAGGATCGGCAGCGTGTCGTCCACGTGCAGATCGACCTGGAGCCCGGTCTCGTCGTTGGCCCGGTCGAGCATCCGCTGGAGCGCTGCCGCCAGCGCGTCGTCCTCGAGCTCGGCGGGCGCGAGCGCGGCGACGATCCGGCGCACATCGGCGAGGCTGCCGCCGGCCAGCGCCTCCACCTGGGCGAGCGTACGGGCGGCGTCGGGGTCGTCGGTCCGGTTGCTCCCGGCGTGGGCGAGGAGCCGGATCGAGGACAGCGCCTGGGCGATCGTGTCGTGGATGTCGCGGGAGATCCGCGTACGTTCGGCGATCGCCCCGGAGTGGCGTTGCGCCAGGGCGAGTTCGTCCTGGAGCTCGGCCATCTCGCGCTGCGCCCTGGTGAGCCAGGCCACCAGGCGCTCCCGTTCGGCGGCGTCGCGCAGCAGCTGCAGGTAGCCGCGCGAGATGCCGAACGCGAAGACTCCGCCGATCAGCGGGCCGAACACGTTCGCGTAGCTCGTCGTGCCGTGGTGCAGGATCGGGGCGACGATCACCACCGCGAGCACCAGGCCGGAGAACAGCAGCCCCCACCTGACCCGCAGGAGGTGCCCGGCGAGCAGCCACAGCAGGAACGCGAGCCAGACGAACTCGTCGGAGACCGCGACGGCCACGATCCAGATCGCCGCGAAGCCGATCAGCCACCACACCGCGAGACGGCGCGAGTGGGTCCTGGCCGGCAGGATCGTGCCGGCGGTGTGCCAGGCGAGGATCGCGACTCCCGAGATGATCGCCGTCGGCAGCCCCACACCGTCACCGATGGCGCGGATCACACCGATCGAGGTCAGCACGACGGCGATCAGGTGCTGACCGATCTCCATCGCCCGCACGATCGGCCCGGCGGGCGCCACCGGTCCCACCGGTGGCGTCGCCCCCTCGGATGCCGTCGCCCCGGCGGGCACCGTCGATCCGGCCGGCGCCGACCCCGAGGGGTCAGCGCGCGTCAGCGGTATGTGTACGAAGCTCATGGCTCAATTCTCCTTGGCGGGCCCACAGCTTCCCGGGCCACCAGATGCGGTCGCCGAGGAGGCTGAAGATTGCCGGCACGATCACCGTACGCACCACCAGGGTGTCGACCAGCACCCCCACCCCGACGATCAGGCCCAGCTGGCCCAGGGTGACCAGCGGGAGCACGCCGAGCGCGGCGAAGACCGCGGCGAGCACGATGCCCGCGCTCGTGATCACGCTGCCGGTGTGCGCGACGGCCTCGACCATGCCCGCCCGGGTGCCGAGCCGACGGGCCTCGGTCCGGACCCGGTGGACCAGGAAGATCGTGTAGTCGATGCCCAGCGCGACCAGGAACAGGAACGCGAGGATCGGCACCTGCAGGTCGAGTGCCGGCTGACCGAACAGGACCCGGCTCAGCCAGGCCCCCGCCCCGATCGCGGCGACCGCACTGGTGAGGTTCACCGCGAGCAGCAGCACCGGCGCGACCAGCGAGCGCAGCAGGACGAGCAGCACCACGAAGCTCACCGCCAGCACCAGCGGCGCGACCAGCGCCAGGTCATGATCGTTGCCCGCCCGGGCATCCAGCTCGGTCGCCACCGCGCCACCCACCCGTGCCTCCGCACCCGCGATGGGGTGCACGGCGTCGCGCAGCTCGGTGATCTGGGCCAGGCTCGGCTCGGTGCCGGGGGAGTACTCGCTGGTCACCATGACCTTGGTCAACGCCCCGTCCGCGGTCCGCCCGGCCGGGTGGGCGCGTACGACACCCTCGACCCCGCTGGCGGCGGCCACCACCTGATCGGTCGCCGCGCTGTCGGTGATGATGAAGATCGGCTGGGCCTCGCCGGGCGGGAAGTGCGCCGAGAGCGTTTCGAGACCGGCTGCCGATTCGGACTGCACCCGGAACTTCGCCAGCTGGTCGAGCCCCACCGAGGTGCCGAACAGGCCGGTGGCCATCACCCCGAGCAGCGCGAGCCCCGCCAGCAGGCCCACCACCGGACGCTTCGCGACCCGGGACGCGACGGCGCGCCACGCCCGACCCTGCCCGCGCGACTCGCCCGGGCGAGGAACGAACGGCCAGAACACCTTCCGTCCGCACACGGCCAGGAACGGGGGCAGGACGAACAGCACCGCCGCCAGCGCGATCAGCAGACCGATCGCGGCCGGCACACCCAGGCCGCGGGTCATCGGGATCGTGGCGAAGGTGAGGGTCAGCAGGGCCAGCACCACGGTGACGTTCGACGCGAGGATCGCTGGCACCGCCTTGCGCCAGGCCGTGCTCAACGCCTGACGGTCGTCGTCGGTCCGCTGCAGCTCCTCGCGGTAGCGGGAGATCAGCAGCAGCGCATAGTTCGTGCCCGCACCGAACACGAGCACGCTGATGATGCCGGCGTCGAAGGAAAGGTTCCAGTACGACCCGGCCGCGGCCGTGACCCGGCCGGCGAGCCCATCGGCCAGCGCGACGACGATCAACGGGATCAGCCACAGCACCGGCGAACGATAGGTGACGATCAGCAGGATCGCGACGATCAGGATCGTCACCATCAGCAGGGTGAAGTCCGCGCCGTCGAACGCCGAGGCGACATCGGCCCCGAACGCCGGCCCGCCCGTCACCTGCAGCACCAGCCCGGCGGGGGTGTGCGCGGCGACCGCCGAGCGCAGCGACGTGATCATCGCCGCCGTCTCGGTGGTGTCGGCCCCCACGGTGATCGGGGTGATCAGGATCGCGGCCCGGCCGTCCTCGCTGGGGATCGGCCCGGAGGAGCCGGCACCGGCCCGCTCCTCGAGCGCCGGCAGGAGCCCCCTGAGGCCGTCGAGGTCACTCGGCGAGAGCTGACCGCCGTCCGTACGGGAGGCGACGACGAGCACCGACTGACGGTCCGCGTTCGGGAAGCGGTCCATCAGCTCGCTCACCTGGGTCGACTCCGCGCCGACCGGCGCCTGCCCGGCCCGGGCCGGGGCCTTCGCGCCGCCGAAGAGCCCGAACAGCGCCACCAGGACGATCATCGACACGCCGAGAGCGATCCACGCCCCGCGCCGGGAGGTCAACCGGTCGGAGAAGGGCGTACGCATGAGAGAAACTGCCATGCCCTCGACTCCACCAGGCTGGGCGGCGCCGATCATCACGAACGGGACTGAAACAAAGATCATCCGAAAGGTGTAATACCAGCTGGCCACGCGCCCTTCGGCGTGGGGCCGATGCGGCTGGGCGCGTCGACGCGAGGCGGACTCCGCGGCTCGGCATCGGCCCGAGCCGGATCCCGAGGGTGCGGCACGGGTCTTGATACTCAGGTGATGTGATGGTATCCATAAGTTCACGTACACCTCGGTGGGTCGATCCGACCGGTCGAGGTCGTCGAAAGGACGTGGGATGACCGATCACATCTGGCAACGGATCCGTGAAGAGGTGGCGCGTGACGCGGCGCAGGAGCCGACATTGGCCAGCTTCCTGCACTCCGTCGTGCTGGGGCACCCGGACCTCGAGTCGTCGCTGGCGCACATCCTGGCCAGCAAGCTGAACAGCACCACGCTCACCGAGCTCACCCTGTTCGACATGATCAAGGCCGCGCTGGATGCCGAGCCCGGCATCGGGGCCGCGGTCCGTGAGGACCTCGCCGCCGTCCTCTCGCGTGACCCGGCGACCCGGGGCTACTCCCAGCCGCTGCTGTACTTCAAGGGCTTCCACGCCCTGCAGGCGCACCGGATCGCCCACTGGTACTGGGTCCACGACCGCCAGGCGTTGGCGCTCTACCTGCAGAGCCGTACGTCGGAGGCCTTCGCGGTGGACATCCACCCCGGGGCCCGGATCGGCAAGGGCATCCTCTTCGACCATGCGACCAGCATCGTGATCGGCGAGACCGCGGTGATCGAGGACGACTTCTCGATGCTGCACGAGGTCACCCTGGGCGGCACCGGCAAGGTCGGCGGCGACCGCCACCCGAAGATCGGCCGCGGCGTGATGATCGGCGCCGGCGCCACGGTGCTCGGCAACATCAAGGTCGGCGAGGGCGCCAAGATCGGTGCGGGCAGCGTCGTGCTGTCCGACGTGCCGGCCTTCACCACCGTCGCCGGCGTGCCGGCCCGTCCGGTGAGCTACCCGGCCAACGCCCACCCCGCCCTCGACCTGGAGCATGAGCTGATCGAGTCGGAGCGCCGCGAGCGACAGAACGCCTGGGGCGCCGGACCGGCCTGAGCGGCGTCCGACGTGAGCGCGCCGTCCTGAGCGTGGCGCGGCCTGAGGCGGGCACCGGTCCCGGGCGTGCGTCGGCGCGGGTACGCGTCGGTGCAGAGCACGCGTGCGTCCGGAGTGCGTCCGTCCGGGTTGTCCGTCCTGGGGGCCGGGCCGGATCGCTAGTCTGAGGGCATGCCTGCCGTCGAACACCTGCCGTTGACCACGCCGCTGTGGGGCACGAGTCCCCGGACCTGTGGGCCGGTGGAGGACCGGGACTGTGACCTGCTGGTCATCGGGGCCGGCATCGTGGGGCTGACCGCGGCGCTCGCCGCCACCCGCGCGGGGGCCCGGGTCGTGGTGGTCGACGCCGACCGGATCGGCGCCGGCACCAGTGCGGCGACCCCCGGCGTCGCCTCGATCCTGCACGGCACCTCGTGCCAGGTGATCGAGGAGACCCACGGCAGCGAGGCCGTCGTGACGTACGTCGCCGAGCTCGAGCGGGCGCTGGCCTTCATCCGCCGGGAGGCCGCCGCCGGTGGCGTGCCGGCACTGGCGCTGCCCGGCCACGCCGCCGTCGAGGACGGCCACCGGGCCCACTACCTGCAGCGGGAGCGGTCCGCGATGCGCGCCGCCGGGATCAACCCCGAGGCCGAGGACGAGCCGGGCCTGCCGTTCCCGACCCGCCCGTCGCTCCGGATCGACGACGCGATCGCCCTGCAGCCGCGCCAGTACGCCGAGGCCCTCGGCCGCGCGGTCGTCGCCGAGGGCGGGCTGGTCCAGGAGGGCAGCAGACTGGGCAAGTTGGTCCCCGGCGCCCCGATCCGGGCACACTTCCGCAGCAGTGACGAGGCCGGGGTCGAGTCGACCGCGGTCGTCCGGGCCCGGGCGGTGCTGCTCGCCACCGGCGCCCCCGATCCCGATTTCGGCCTGGTCGGGCCCCGGCTGCTGCCCACCACCGTGCACGCCCTCGCCGGTCACGGCTACGACCTGCCCGGCGCCTACCGGGTGATCGACGACCCGGACCGGCCGTACGTGCTGCGGCCCGGGTTCCGCCCGGGCCAGGTGGTGGTCGCCGGCCGGGCCCACCTCACCGGGCGAGGGGACCGTACGGCCGCCGCGGAACTGGCCGCCTGGACGGCCGCACATCTGCCGGACCTGGAGCTCACCCACGCCTGGCAGTACGGCTGCTTCCGCAGCTACGACGGGCTGCCGCTGGTCGGCGAGGTCGGGCTGCGCAGCAACGGGATCCACGTCGCGACCGGCTTCGGCGACGACCACATGGCCGCCGCGACCGCCGGGGCGCTGCAGATCGCCGACCACGTGGTCGGGGCCAGCACCCGGCTGCCGTGGAGCCCGGTGCACCCGCGCGGGCGGGTCGGCCGGCAAGCGCGCAGCCTGGCCCTGGTCGGCGCGGCGCGGGTGCGCAACCGCTTCGTCCGGGAGTGACCCGGGTGCCGATTCGTCCGGGAGCGACCCGCGGATGACCCGGGTGCCGACCGGGCCGGTCAGACCCAGCTGGGGAACCACATCCGCGACCACCACTGCGACCAGGTCAGCAGGCCGTCGGTGTAGAGGGGCCAGAACCAGGCGAAGTTGAGGATCACCAGGGCGACGAACACCCCGGCGATCGTGGCCCCGACCACCCGGCGCCAGCCGCCGTCGGCGGGCCCGATGATCCGGCCCAGACACAGCGCCAGCGCGGTCACCGTGAACGGGACGATGCAGATCGCGTAGAAGAAGAACAGCGGTCGCTCGGTGTACTGGTACCAGGGCAGCCACATCGACAGCGCGCCGACCACCGGCACTGCGAACCGCTGGTCGCGCAGGCCGATCCACAGCACGATCGCCGCCGCCAGCGCCGCCGCGGCCCCCCACCACAGCAGCGGGGTGCCCAGCGTCGTCATCACCCGGATGCAGTTCTCCGCGCTGTTCGCCGGGCAGCCGTCGGTGCCCGGGGCGATGCCGTTCACCGCGTCGAGCCCGAGCGGCCGGGCCAGGATCAGCCAGCCCCACGGCCCTGATGCGTACGGGTGGGTCGCGTGGTTGATGTAGGAGCCGGTGTGGAACTGGTAGATCTCCCGGTGGAACGCGATCAGCGAGGCGAGGCCGTGCGGCAGGGCCCGGGCCAGCGGCGCATCAGGGTTCTGCACGGCCCACTGCCGGTCCCAGCCGCCGGTGCTGGTCAGCCAGGGGATCCAGGTGGCCAGGTAGGCCGCCAGCGCCACCGGCACCAGCTGGACGAACGCCGGCACCCCGTCCCGCAGCAGACCCGGCAGGGCGGGCCGGCGGGCCCCGGCCAGCCGGCGGGCGCCGATGTCCCAGGCCAACGACAGCACCCCGAACGCGGCCAACGCGTAGACGGTGTTCCACTTCGTCGCGATCGAGCAGCCGAACAGCACCGCGGCCGCCAGCCGCCACGGCCGCCACCACAGCCGCGGCCCGTACGCTCCGCCCAGGTCGGCCGCCCCGGCCGCCTCCAGATGCGCCGCCAGCCGGGACCGCATCGCGTCCCGGTCCCGCACCAGGCATGCCACCGCGGCCACCAGGAAGGTCGCCTGGAAGATGTCGAGCAGCGCGAGCCGGCTCATCGTGAACGCGAGCCCGTCGACGCTGAGCAGGATGCCGGCGATGCCGGCGACCAGGTTCGATCGGGACAGTCGGCGGGTGAGCAGCATCGTCGCGGCCACCAGCAGGGTGCCGAACACCACCGCCATGAACCGCCAGCCGAAGGAGTTCATCCCGAACATCGCCTCGCCCAGCCCGATCAGCAGTTTGCCCATCGGCGGGTGCACGACGAACTCCGCCGAGGTGCCCATCTGGTCGAGCGCCCCGTGGACGATCAGGTCGTTGGCGTTGTCGGCCCAGGTCCGCTCGTAGCCGTACCGGAGCACCGACCAGGCGTCCTTGGCGTAGTACGTCTCGTCGAAGACCAGCTTGTTCGGGTAGCCGAGGTTCCAGATCCGCAGCAGGAAGGCGACCAGCGAGACGATACCGACCAGTGCCCAGCCGCGCCGGGCGTCCGGCATCGGGGGACGGAGCCGTTCGACCACCGTCCGCGCGTCCGGCCGCCGGTCGTGACGCCTGCGCGCGGCGGGCGGGGTGGCAGACTCGGCCTCGGGCAGTGGATCGGGTGGCAGACTCACGCCGCCATCGTACGGAGCCACCGGCAAGGAGAGATCAGAGTGCAGGCTGCAGCGACGCCCGGCGAAGGGCTACTGGTGCTCGCAGGAGCCCCGATCGGAGACATCGATGCGGTCTCCCCGGCCCTGCGGACCGCGCTGTCGCAGGCCGACGTCATCGCCGCCGAGGACACCCGCCGGTTCCTCGACCTGCTGCGGCGGATGGGGCTCGAAGTGGCCGGGCGTGTCGTCTCCTTCTTCGAGGGCAACGAGGCGTTCCGTACGCCCGGGCTGGTGCAGGAGCTGCGCGACGGCCACCGCGTGGTGGTGGTGACCGACGCGGGCATGCCGTCGGTCTCCGATCCGGGCTACCGGCTGGTCCGGGCCGCCGTCGAGGCGGGCATCCGGGTGACCGCCGTGCCCGGCCCGTCGGCGGTGCTCACCGCGCTGGCCGTGTCCGGGCTGCCGGTGGACCGGTTCTGCTTCGAGGGCTTCCTGCCGCGCAAGTCGGGGGAGCGCCGCCGCCGGTTCACCGATCTCGCCGACGAGCGGCGCACCATGGTGTTCTTCGAGGCGCCGCACCGGCTGGCCGACTTCCTCACCGATGCCGCCGCGGTGCTCGGCGCGGACCGTCCGGCGGCGGTCTGCCGGGAGCTCACCAAGACGTACGAGGAGGTCGTCCGCGGGCCGCTGGCCGAGCTGGCCGACTGGGCCGCGACGGGGGCCCGTGGGGAGATCACCGTGGTCGTCCAGGGGGCGGCTGAGCCGGTCGTCGACGAGGGGGCGGCGGTCGCCCGGGTGCGGCAGCTGCACGAGGGCGGGCTGCGGCTCAAGGAGGCCGCCAAGCAGGTGGCCGCCCAGACCGGTCTGGGCAGCAACGACCTCTACCGGGCCGCCCTCGACACGGACGCCTGAGACGCTTCCGCCCCGAGTCGCCCGTGGCGCCCCTGACCCTGCTGGCTGAGGAACGTCCGACCCCATTGCCGGTGGCGCTGCTGACGCCACCGTCCGAGGTGCTCCCGATCCCACTGCTGCCGGGGGCGCTGACGCCGCGACACGGGAGGGCCGTAGGATGCGGCCCGTGAAGGACACCCCTGCACCGATGCCCGAGGCGCTGCCCGCGCCGGTCACCGATTCCCACACCCACCTGGACACGACCGCGGAGTACACCGGCCTCGCCGTGGACGACCTGCTGCAGCGCGCTGGCTCGGTCGGCGTCACGCGCACCGTCCAGGTCGGCTGCGACGTCGAGAGCTCCCGGTGGGCGCTCGAGCTGGCCGCCCGGGAGCCGTCGGTGGTCGCCACCGTCGCCCTCCACCCCAATGACGCCGCCCGCCTCGCCGAGCGGGCCGGGCGGGCCGGCCTCGACGAGGCGCTGCGCGAGATCGAGACGCTGGCCGGTGATCCGCGTCCGGACGTCGTCCGGGCCGTGGGGGAGACCGGCCTGGACTACTACCGCACCTCGGAGGGACGCGGCCGCAGCGCCCAGCGCGAGGCGTTCGCCGCGCACCTGGCCATCGCCGCCCGGCACGGCCGTACGGTCGTGGTGCACGACCGCGACGCCCACCGGCCGATCGTGGAGATCCTCGACGCCGAGGGCGTGCCCGACCGGCTCGTCATGCACTGCTTCTCCGGCGATGCCGCCGACGCCCGGATGTTCCTCGACCGGGGCGCCTGGCTGTCCTTCCCCGGCACGGTGACGTTCCCGGCCAACGAGGCGTTGCGGGAGGCGTTCGACGTGGCGCCGCTGGACCGGGTGCTGGTGGAGAGCGACGCGCCCTTCCTCACTCCCGTGCCGCGGCGCGGCTGGCCCAACGCCAGCTACCTCGTCCCGCACACCGTCCGGTTCCTGGCCGAGCGGCGCGGGATCGCGATCGCCGAGCTGTGTGCCGTCCTGGTGCAGAACACCCACGATGCCTTCGGTGGCTCCTGGCCGGCCCGGAGCGCCGGCCCCGACCCCGCCCGCTGACCTCACCATGCCTGCTGACAAGGGGAAACACGCCATGACGGAACGCGGTCGCCGAGCTGCGCAGGGACCCGCCCGACGGTCCGCGGCGGCGCCGCGCCGATCGGCCGATTTGATCACGAACAGGTTGCGACGTTATCGTTCCGTGACGTTGCAGGAATTGGGCGCGCATCGCCCGACAGTCGAGCGGGAGAACCCCTTCGTGAAGAAGAAGACCATCGCCTTCATCGCCACCGGCACCGTGCTGACGCTCGGACTCGGGACGGTGGGTGTCAACGAGGCCCTCGCCAAGACCGTCACGGTGTCCCTGGACGGGACGCCCACCCAGTTCCGGACGTACGCCGGCACCGTCGGGCAGGCGCTGTCCACCAAGGGCATCACACTCAGCGAGCATGACGTCGTCGCCCCGTCCGCCGACTCCACCCTCGCCGAGGGCGAGCAGATCTCGGTCCAGTACGCCCGTCCGGTCACCGTCACCATCGACGGCCAGGCGCGCACCATCTGGACCACCGCCACCTCGGTCGACCAGGTGCTCGGGATGCTGCAGCTGGCCGACGCCAACACGCTCGTCTCGACCAGCCGGTCCAGCGGCATCGGCCGCGAGGGCCTGTCGTTCAGCGTCGAGACGCCCAAGAAGGTCCAGCTCGATGTCGACGGCAGGTCCCAGGAGGTCATCTCGACCACCCGGACCGTCGACGACCTGCTCAAGGAGCAGAAGGTCTCCCTCGCCGACGGGGACAAGGTCGATCCCGGTCTCACCACCGTGCTGACCGACGGCCTGAAGGTCGCCATCACTCGCGCCCCGAAGCCGGAGCCGGTCGCGGCACCCAAGCCGGCCCCGAAGCCGACCACGTCGTCGAGCACGACGACCAGCACGGCCAAGAAGGCCACCACCAGCACCACGAAGTCGTCCGGCTCCAGCTCCAGCAGCAGCTCGGCGCCGGCGGGTGTCTGGGACCAGATCGCCCAGTGCGAGTCGGGCGGCAACTGGGCGATCAACACCGGCAACGGCTACTACGGCGGCCTGCAGTTCAACCTGTCCACCTGGCGTGCGTACGGCGGTTCGGGCCTGCCGAGCTCGGCCAGCAAGGCCGAGCAGATCGCCATCGCCACCAAGGTGCAGGCCGCCCAGGGCTGGGGTGCCTGGCCCGCCTGCACCTCGAAGCTCGGCCTGCGCTGATCCGGCTCCCGGCACCGGAACCGTCACGGCGCTCCGCCGGCCGGCTGCGCTGATAACGTACGGACCCGTGGGAGCACCCGAGGAGAACACGACGCAGCGCGACGAGGCGGCGTCGCCGAGCGGGCCGGCCCTGCTGGATCCCAGCACGGTGCGGGCGCTGGCCGCCGAACTGGAGCTGCGCCCGACCAAGACCCGCGGGCAGAACTTCGTCACCGACGCCAACACCGTCCGCCGGATCGTCGCCCTCGCCGGGCTCGGGCCGGACGACCGGGTCGTCGAGGTCGGGCCCGGTCTGGGGTCGCTGACCCTCGGACTGCTCGAGGTCGCCGGATCCGTCACCGCGATCGAGATCGACGAACTGCTCGCCGGCCGGCTGCCACGGACCGTGGCGGAGCGGGCACCGGGGCAGGCCGACCGCTTCACCCTCGTCGTCGGCGACGCGCTGGCGGTGACCGAGCTTCCCGGTGCCCCCGCCACCGCACTGGTCGCCAATCTGCCGTACAACGTCTCCGTGCCGGTGATCCTGCACCTGCTGGCGCTGTTCCCCTCGATCGAGCACGGTCTGGTGATGGTGCAGTCCGAGGTCGCCGACCGGCTCGTCGCCGGGCCGGGGTCGCGGACGTACGGCGTGCCCAGCGCCAAAGTCGCCTGGTACGCCGAGGCGACCCGGGTCGGCAACGTGCCGCCGACGGTGTTCTGGCCGGTGCCGAACGTCGATTCCGGGCTGGTGCGGATCACCCGCCGGCCCGCCCCGCCGACCACTGCCACCCGCGAACAGGTGTTCGCCGTCATCGACGCCGCTTTCGGCCAGCGCCGCAAGATGCTGCGTTCGGCGCTGGCCGGTGTCTTCGGCTCGTCGGCCGCCGCGAGCCAGGCCCTGGTGGCGGCCGGGATCGATCCCACCTCGCGCGGGGAGACCCTCACCGTGGCCGACTTCGCCGCCATCGCCGAGCAGGTGCCCCGTGACTGAGCGGCCAGTGACCGAGCGCCCGATGACCGGGCCGTCCGGCGCGGGGATGCCGGTGACCGAACCGTCCGCGCCCGGCTCTTCTGTGACCGGGACACCTGTGGCCGAGTCCTCGGCGCCCGGCTCTTCTGTGACCGGGACGCAGCCCGGCGACCCCGTCCGGGTGCGGGTGCCGGGCAAGATCAACCTGGCCCTGTGCGTGGGGCCGCGCCGCGAGGACGGCTTCCACGACCTGGCCACCGTCTTCCAGTCGGTCTCGCTCTTCGACGAGCTGACCGCGACCGCCGCGCCGGCCGGGGTGGTCACCGTCACCGTCGAGGGTCCGGGCGCCGACCTGGTGGGCGCACCCGAGGACAACCTCGCGGTCCGGGCCGCCCGCCTGCTCGGCGAGACGTACGCCCCGCGCCGGGGCGTCGACCTGGCGATCGCCAAGGGCATCCCGGTCGCCGGCGGGATGGCCGGCGGCTCCGCCGACGCCGCCGCCGCGCTGCTGGCCTGCGACCGGCTGTGGGGGCTCGGCCTGCCCCGCGAGGCGTTGCTGGAGCTCGGCGCGGTGCTGGGCAGCGACGTCCCGTTCACCCTCCTCGGCGGGACCGCGGTCGGCCACGGCCGCGGGGAGCGACTGACGGGCGTACGGGTCGACCACGTCTTCCACTGGGTGCTGGTGACCTCGGGGGAGGGGCTGTCCACCCCGGCGGTGTTCCGGCGGTTCGACCGGTTGCACCCGCCGGCGAGCGTGCCGGCCCCGGTCGTGCCCGACGGGCTGCTGGCGGCACTGGCGGGCGGGGACCCGGTCGCGCTGGCCCGGACGCTGCGCAACGACCTCGCCGAGCCGGCCCTGGAGCTGCGGCCCGACCTGGCTGCGACGCTGGCGGCGGGCGAGGAGGCCGGGGCGGTCGGCCGGATGGTGTCCGGCTCCGGCCCGACCTGCGCCTTCCTGGCCCGCGACGCGGTGCACGCGACCGTGCTGGCCACCGCCCTGCGCGTCGGTCTGCCGGGGCGGGACATCCACGTCGTGACCGCACCCGCGTCGATAGGATTCCCGCATGCAGGACGAGGTTGATCGGCTCATCGCCGACTGGAGTCGCGAGCGTCCCGACCTCGACCTCGCGCCGATGCAGGTGCTCAGCCGGGTGACCCGGGTCGCCAAGCAGCTGGACCACTCGCGCAGTGCCGCCTTCGCCCAGCATGCGATCGTGTCCTGGGAGTTCGACGTCCTGGCAGCGTTGCGGCGCTCGGGGGAGCCCTACCAGCTGTCACCGGGCCGGCTGTTGCAGGAGACGATGGTCACCTCCGGCACGATGACCAACCGGGTGGACCGGCTCGCCGCCCGTGGGCTCGTCCGGCGCGGCCCCGACCCGCACGACGGTCGCGGCGTCGTCGTCACCCTCACCCGGGCGGGTCTCGAGACCGTCGACGGGGCCCTGGTCGACCTGCTCGCGGCCGAGCGACGGATCCTGGCGGTCCTGCCGGGCGACGACGCGGCCCAGCTCGCCGACCTGCTGCGGACCCTGGCCGGGGAGCTGGAGCACCCGGCCCCGACCGGCGGGTAGCCGTTGGGTCGGTGCCGCACCCGTGTGGCACGGGCGTCGGCAGGACGTTCGCGTCGGCGGAGTACGGGCCACGGACATCAGCGGAACACTCGCGTCGGCGGGGTACGGGCCACGGACGTCAGCGGAACACGTACGTCACGTACGTCAGTCGAGCGGTGTGTAGATCTGTGGATCGACGACCATCCGCGACAGGCCGTTCCAGGCGAGGTTGAGGATGTTCGAGGCCACCGTGGCCCGGTCCTGGTCCCGCTCGTCGAGCCACCACTGCCCGGTGTAGGCGATCATCCCGACCAGCATCTGCGCGTACATCGGGGCCATCTCCTCCTTCAGGCCCCGCCGACGGAACTCATCGCCGAGGATGTCCTCCACCTGGGAGGCGACGTCGGAGAGGATCGTGGCGAACGACGTCCCGGTGGAGCCGGTCGGGGCGTCCCGGGAGATGATCCGGAAGCCGTCCGGGTTGGTCTCGATGTAGCCCAGCAGGGCCAGCGTGCCGGCCTCCACCTTGCGCCGCGGCCCCTTCGCCTGGTCGATGCCCGACCGGATCGCCTCCAGCAACGTCCGCTGCTCGCGGTCGACGATCACCGCATAGAGGCCCTCCTTGCCGCCGAAGTGCTCGTACACGACCGGCTTGGAGACGTGGGCGCTGGCCGCGATCTCCTCGACGGTGGTACCCTCCACCCCCTTCTCGGCGAACAGCACCCGGGCGACGTGGATGAGCTGCTCGCGCCGCTGCGCCGCCGTCATCCGGGTCCGTCCCTCGCGTGCCCGGCCGGGCACGACACCACCTCCGGCGGGTGTCTCGCCGGCGGGTGTTGCGGGGGTGCTCCTGGATGCCACGGGCCCAGTCTTCCAGACCGCGTACGTGTCGGGTCGGTGCGGCCTGCGGACCGCTGCCGTGGGCGGGGCCCGAGCCGGCTCGATCGTCCCGCTCACGAGCCGGCCCGATCGGGTCCCGCCCACAGTCCGGCTCGATCGGGTCCCGCCCACGGGCCGTGGGCCCGGGCCGGCCGGATTGGACCTCGCGGCGGCTGCTGCCTAGCGTGCTGGCATGAGCGTACTGATCACTGCCCAGGAGCTGGACGAGCAGATCTCCCGCGGGGAGGCGCCGGTGCTGCTCGACGTCCGGTGGGCGCTCGGCGACCCGTACGGTCACGACCGGTTCCGCGACGGGCATCTGCCCGCAGCGGTCTACGTGGCGCTGGACACCGAGCTGGCTTCGCCCGGGGCGGCCGCCGAGGGCCGTCACCCGCTGCCCGACCCGACCGACTTCCAGGCGGCCGCCCGACGCTGGGGGATCCGCCAGGGGGACCGGGTGGTGGCGTACGACGCGACCGGCGGCCTGGCTGCAGCCCGTGCCTGGTGGCTGCTGCGCTGGGCCGGCTTCGACGCCGTGCGGTTGCTGGACGGTGGCCTGCAGGCCTGGCAGGCGGCCGGACTTCCGCTGGAGACCGGTGAGGCCAGCCCCGAGCCGGGTGATGTCGTCCTCGACTCCGGACAGGCACCCACGGTCGAGCTGGACCGGGTGGCCGAGCTCGCCCGGGCCGGCGTGCTGCTGGATGCCCGGGCGGGGGAGCGCTACCGCGGTGAGACCGAGCCGATCGACCCGCACCCCGGGCACATCCCCGGTGCCGTGAGCGCGCCGACCGGCGACAACCTGGCTCCCGACGGCCGGTTCCTGCCCGCCGATGAGCTGCGTCGGCGGTTCACCGACCTGGGCGTACGTGACGGGGTCCCGATCGGCGTCTACTGCGGCTCCGGGATCACCGCCGCCCATGAGATCGCCGCGTTGGCGATCGCCGGCTTCGACGCCGCTCTCTTCCCGGGCTCCTGGTCGCAGTGGTCGAACCACCCGCTGCCCCGGGCCATGGGGCCCGAGCGGGGATAGCGGCCACTGTCCTGGCAGTGGGGCCGTCCTGACAGTGGGCGGTCCCGGCGTGGGTCGCGGTGACGGTGGGCTGTCCTGCCGATGGGGCGGCCATGGTGACGGTGGAGCGGCCATGGTGACGGTGGAGCGATCCTGCCGGTGGGGCCACCATGGTGACGGTGGAGCGGCCATGGTGACGATGGAGCGATCCTGCCGGTGGGCCGTGGTGACGGCGAGCCCGTTCGTTGCGTACAGTTGGGGCGGTTCACGCCATTCCCCGGTTGGTCTGTCGGCAGGGCCCGCCTGACTTTGAATCAGGACAAGCGACGCAGGTTCGACTCCTGCCCGGGGAGCCATCGAGGGCCGTCGCCATCGGGCGCCGAGGGCGAGGATTCCCGCGGACGTCCGCGCGTTTCCGCGGATACCCAGGTATCCGCGGAAAGCCCGCAAGGTCCGCGGGAACTGGGCTCCGACCGTCCTCCCCGTGATTGGCCACATGGTCAGCTCGGGCAGGGCGTGGTCAGCTCGGGCAGGGCGTGTTCAGCTCGGAGAGGGCTGGGGCATCCGTCGGGCGTGGGGATGGAAATGGGAGAGCAGGATCACGCCGGTGATCGCGAGCAGCCCGGAGACGATCATCATCACGGCGGCCGGCACCGTGAGCGCCGCGCCCTCGCCCAGCACTGCGACGCCGAAGATGACGGCGACCATGGGCGCCGCCGCGTTCGTCGTGCCCATCACGGTCTCCGCCGGGCCGTGTGCAAAGGCCTGTTGGGTGAAGGCGGCGGCCAGCAGGGAGCCGGCGACCAGTGCCACCCCGAGGGCCCAGAAGCTGACCGAGCCGGCCCAGTCCTCGTGCCGGATGTACTCCCCGATCACTCTGATCAGACCGGACTCCTGCCCGAAGATCACCGATCCGGCGCTCGCCCAGGCCAGGCAGCGCCAGGCCCGCGGCCCGCGTGCACCGACGAGGGCGAGCAGCCCGGCGATGGCGAACACGACCAGGACGCCCACGAGGACCCCGGAGCCGGCGTACGTGTCGTGCTCGGCCGTGTGGAGGACGGCCACTACGGCGAACCATGCGGTGCCGGTGACCGTCAGGCCGACCGCGCCCCACATCACGGGCGGGACGCGGAAGTGGTGGACGCGGCTGGCCAGCATGACGGTCCAGGGCACCGCAAGGACCGCGAGGGGAGCCACGACGGTCAGCGGGGCCAGGAGCAGCGCGCCGATGGAGAGGAGGGCGCCGACCCCGTTGAGTCCCGCGCCGAGCCACCAGCGCGACGACCGGATCAGGGCCCACAACTGGCGCAGGCTGAGGGTCTCGCGTCGGTGAGGACCGCCGGACTGTTGCCCCACCGCCTGGTGCTGCAGGGTCGCGGCCAGGGCGAAGACGATCGTCTTGGCGATCGTCAGCAGGATGGCCAGCGGAATGTCGTGGTGCATCGCGCCCCTCCGCGGGATTGTCGAAGCTCACCGTTCATGATCCTCGCCGATCCGCTCACGCGGCACGTCCAGCGGCAGCGGGCGGGTCCGACTCGTCACTTGCGAGGCAGCTCCCGTGACTCATCATCCGCGACTCAGCTCCTGCGACGCACACTGTCAGGGTGACCGCTGACCCGCCACACGTCGGGCGCCGGGCCCTGCTGCTGGCCGGCGCCGGCGTGTTGCTGTCCGCCTGCACCCGCCCGGGCCCGACCGGCGGTGCCCGATCCACCGGCGGTGCCGGGTCCGCCGGTGCGACACCAGCGGCCAGCCCACCCGGCCCGGTCGGCACCCCCACGCTGGGCCCCACCGTGACCCCGTTGCCCGCGGCTGCCGCCTGGCCGGCGGACCCGCGCGACGTACGTCCCGAGGTCAAGCTCGCCGCGACCCGCCTCGTCGAGGCCCTGGGCACCTGGGGGCCGGGTCAGTCCGGGGCGGCCGCAGCCCGGGCCCGGCTCAGTGCCCTCGGTCAGGACCAGGGCCTGGTCGCGGCCGCCGGCCCGGTCGTCTCGGACGCCGAGGCGTCGGTGCTGCAGGTGATCGAGGCACAGTACGGCGGCATCCTCGCCAGCACCGCGAGCGTGCTCGTGGTGACCCGGGCCTGGACCCGTGACGCCGCGGGTGCGGTCACCACCGGTGGGGCGACGTACGACGTACGTCTGGTCGAGGCCTCGCCGAGCTGGCGGGTCACCGAGATCCACCCGTCCGACCCCGGTCCGGCGGTCACCCCCTCGCCGCTCGCCCACGAGGTGCTGACCTCGGAGCGGATCGACCTTCCGCCCGCCTCGGCGGCCGACATCGCCTCGGGGCAGGTGCACGACTCGGTGCTCGAGGCGATGCTGGGGCTCGCCCGGACCTACCGGATCGGGGTGAGCGTGGTCCGCTCCGGCCACCCCACCTACGTGTTCGGCACCAGCCGGCTCAGTGACCATCCGCGGGGGCGGGCCTTCGACACCTGGCGGATCGACGGGCAGGCCGTGGTCGCCGGGTCGACTCCGCAGGCGCTGGTGACCTCCTACATGCGCGATGCGGCGAAGGCCGGCTCCTACAACGTCGGTGGACCGTACGCGCTGTCCGGCTCGGCATTCTTCACCGACGACACCCACCACGACCACGTCCACGCCGGCTTCGCTTCCTGAGCTCTTCGCTTTCTGAGTCCTCCGCTTTCTGAGGGCTCCGCCTCCTGGACCCTTCACTTCTGAGCTCTTCACTCCTGGGCCCTTGACCTCTGAGGGCTTCACCTCCGGGCTCTTCGGCCCTGAGCGTGACCCGAGTCGGTGCCCCGGGCAGCCGTGGCCCGCCGCCCCAGCGGCGCACTAGTCTCACCGGCATGCGAATCCGATCCGGCCGGCGCCGCGCCGGCGCGGCCCTGCTGGTCGTCTGCCTGCTCCTGACGGCCTGCGCGGCGCCCAGCACCCCGCCGACCGGCCCGCACGCCACCACCTCGGCGTCGCCGGCCCAGCCGTGGACCGTCGCGGAGAACGCCAGGCCCGGGACGGAGGACTGGCAGATCCCCGGCTCCGCGGTGGCCACTGACGCCCAGCTGGCCGGCTATGCGGACCGCACCTCGGTGCTGCCGGGGGAGTCGTTCGGCCTCCACGTCACCTCGACGCTGGGGGACGTCGCCGTCGCGGCCTACCGGGTCGGATCGTACGGCGGCACCGGCGCCCGGCTGGTCTGGCAGTCCCCGCAGCCGCTCAAGGGTGTCAAACAGCCGGACCCGGTGATCGAGGCCGGCAACATGGTCGTGGCCACGTGGTCGAAGACCGCCGACGTCACCACCACCGGCTGGCCGGAGGGCTCCTATCTGCTCAAGCTCACCGCCGCGGGCAGGTCGCGCTACGTGCCGGTCACCGTCCGCAGCCGCTCCACCGCCGGGCGGCTGGTGATCGTCAACGCCGTCATCACCGACCAGGCGTACAACGACTGGGGCGGCTACTCGCTCTACGACGGGCCTGGCAACAGCCGTGCGACCCGGGTCAGTTTCGACCGGCCGCAGAAAGGCAACGGCGCCCAGCAGTTCTTCGGCGACGAACTCGCCACGATCCAGCTCGCCGAGGGGCTCGGCGTCGACCTGGCGTACGTCACGTCGGTCGACCTCGACCGGGAACCGGACCTGCTGCAGGGAGCCTCCGGGATGGTCAGCATGGGCCACGACGAGTACTGGACGGTCCCGGAGCGTACGGCCGTGGAGAAGGCCCGCGACACCGGCACGTCGCTGGCCTTCCTCGGCGCCAACGCCGTCTACTGGCGGGTCCGGCTGGAGGACGGGGCGACCGGTGACCGGCGCGTCGTGGTCGGGTACAAGAACACCTCCGACCCGAAGAAGGACGCGGTCGACACCACGGTGATGTGGCGCTCCCGGCCCCACCCCGACCCGGAGAACTCACTGACCGGCATGCTCTACGAATGTTTCCCCGCCTACGGCGACATGGTGATCGAGGACCCGTCCTTCCCGCTCTTCGAGGGCGCCGGGGTCAAGAAGGGCGACCGGATCCCCGGCGTCGTCGGCATCGAGATCGACCGCGCCTACCCGATCCAGGGCACCCCCGACTCGCTCACCGTCGCCGCGCACTCTCCGGTGGCCTGCGGGACCAACAAGCACACCTACTCGGACATGACCTACTACTCCACCGGCACGGCCGGGGTCTGGGCCACCGGCTCGATGATGTGGGTGAAGGTGCTCAACGGCCCGAACGCGAAGTACAACATCACCGACGCCTCGGTCTCCTTCGTCCGGCGGGTGATGGAGAACGCGTTCCGCCAGATGGCCAAGGGCAACGGCCGGGGTGCGGTCACCACCACCCCGAACCTGGCCGGGCTCAACGCACCCACTGCCACGTCCACCGGCACCGGCGGCCCGGTCGACCGGTAGGGCCCGCCTCACCGGCCGTACGGGCGCTGCGCGATAGGGTGAGGACACGCCGCGGAGTGGTCCTCCGGTCCTGCGGGACCGGTCACCTCGGGGCGTGCCTGCTCAAGAGCCCCTGCCCAAGGAGACGACGGTGACCGCGAGTGACGACGTGACGACGAACGCAACGGCAGGCGGAGGTGTGGGCGCTGTCGTGGTGCTCGCCGCCGGTGCCGGGACCAGGATGAAGTCGTCCCGGGCCAAGGTGCTGCACGAGGTCGCCGGCCGCTCGATGCTGGCCTGGGCGGTCGACGCCGCCGAACAGGTGTCGCCGGAGCACCTGGTCGTCGTGGTGGGCCACCAGCGCGAACAGGTCGAGGCGCACCTGCGCGAGGTCGCCCCGGCGGTGCTGACCGCGGTGCAGGAGGAGCAGAAGGGCACCGGTCACGCGGTGATGTGCGGCCTGGCGCCGCTGGGGGAGATCAGCGGCATCGTCGTCGTCACGTACGGCGACGTCCCCCTGCTCAGCGGCGAGACGCTGAGCGCCATGGTCGAGGACCACCGCAGCTCCGGGGACGCGGTCACCGTGCTGACCGCGCACGTGCCCGACCCGACCGGCTACGGCCGGATCGTCCGCGGCGGCGACGCCGGGATCGCCCGCATCGTCGAGCACAAGGACGCCTCGGAGGCGGAGCGGGCGATCACCGAGATCAACTCCGGCATCTACGTCTTCGACGCCGACGTCCTGCACGACGGCCTGGCCAGTCTCGGCACCGACAACGCGCAGGGCGAGCTCTACCTCACCGATGTGATCGCCCACGCCAACGCCGTCGGGCGCCGCGTCGGGGCGTACGTCACCGAGGACCTGTGGCAGACCGAGGGGGTCAACAACCGCCTCCAGCTGGCCCGGATGGGCGCCGAGATGAACCGGCGGATCGGGGAGAAGTGGATGCTCGCCGGTGTCACCGTCGTCGACCCGGCCACCACCTGGATCGAGGACTCCGTCGACATCGCCCCCGACGTCACCCTGCTGCCCGGCACCCAGCTGCTCGGGGCGACCTCGATCGCCACCGGTGCAGTGATCGGGCCGGACACCACGCTGAAGGACGTCGAGGTCGGCGAGGGGGCGACGATCAGCCGCTCCCAGGGGCTGCTCGCCACCGTCGGGTCCGGCTGCCAGGTCGGGCCGTTCGCCTACCTGCGTCCCGGCACCGAGCTCGCCGAGGACGTCCGGCTCGGCGCGTTCGTCGAGACGAAGCGCGCGGTGGTCGGGGCAGGCACGACGGTCGCCCACCAGGCGTACGCGGCGGATGTCGAGATCGGCGCCGGAGCCACGCTGTGTGCCGGTACCATCGTCGCGAACGATGACGGGAAGTCCAAGCAGACAACGCATGTCGGCGCCGGTGCCTTCATCGGTGCCCACAGTGTGCTGGTGGCTCCCGTCACGGTCTCCGACGGGGCGTACGTCGCCGCCGGATCGACCGTCACCGAGGATGTGACCACGCAGGGTGCCGCCGGCGCCCGTGGCTCCGGCCTCGACTGAGGATCGACACACCCCGCGCCGGCAGAGCCACTGTCGGCGCGTCCCGCCGTGGGTCAGCGCGGCGACACACATCACCGGGGGCCGGCACCCCCGACAACTCCGAGGAGACCAGCACACGTGAGCGGTTTCAAGCTGCCGACCGAGAAGCACCTGATGCTCTTCACCGGTCGCGCCTATCCCGAGCTCGCCCAGGAGATCGCCCGGCATCTGGACACCGAGCTGGTGCCCACCCGCCAGGTGACCTACGCGAACTCGGAGATCTACGTCCAGTACGAGGAATCGGTCCGTGGCTCGGACGCCTTCGTGGTCCAGTCGCATGCGTCGCCGGTGAACGAATCGCTGATGGAGCAGCTGATCATGGTCGACGCGCTGAAGCGTGCCTCGGCCAAGCGGATCACCGTGATCGCCCCGTTCTACCCGTACGCGCGCCAGGACAAGAAGCACCTCGGGCGGGAGCCCATCTCGGCCCGTCTGGTCGCCGACCTGTTCAGCGCCGCCGGCGCCGACCGGATCATGTCGATCGACCTGCACGCCGCGCAGATCCAGGGCTTCTTCGACGGCCCGGTCGACCACTTGTGGGGTCTGCCGGTGCTCGCCGAGTATGTCGCCGCGAAGTACGACACCGACGAGATGACCGTCGTGTCCCCCGATGCCGGTCGGGTGCGCCTCGCGGATATGTGGACCGACCGGCTCGGCAGCCGACTGGCCATCATCCACAAGCGTCGCGACCCCAACATCGCCAACACGGTGGCCGTGCACGAGGTCGTCGGTGATGTCGAGGGGCGCGTCTGCCTGCTCGTCGACGACATGATCGACACCGCCGGAACCATCTGCCAGGCCGCCGAGGCGCTCAAGCAGCGCGGTGCCAAGAAGGTCATCGCCGCCGCCACCCACCCGGTGCTGTCCGGCCCGGCGGCGCAGCGGCTGAACGATTCGGCCTTCGAGGAGGTCATCGTCTGCAACACGCTGCCGATCCGCACCCAGGTGCCGGTGGACAAGCTGACCGTGCTGTCCATCGCTCCGATGCTGGCCCAGGCCATCCACGAAGTGTTCGAGGACGGCTCGGTCACCAAGCTGTTCGCCGACAATTCGCCACTGAGCACTCGCCACTGAGCACTCCTCGCGACGGCTCGTCGCCGACTCTTTGTCATTGACTGTTCGTCGCTGACAGCTCATCGTCGGCACCGCTCGTCGTCGACACCGCGTCCTGCCCGGGCGCCGGCACCACCTCCTCGGGGTGCCGGCGCCCGGTCCGCGTTCCTGGGCCCGCCCGTCCCGTTCGTATCCTGCGCCCGGGTCGCCGGGTCGCCGGGTCGCCGGGTCGCCCGGGGTGGCATCCCGCTCCCGCTCGTCCGGATCACGACGTGATAGCCTGTCCGGGTTGCCTCGGCGAGGGGAGGCGTACGCAGGTACGCCGAACGTGATCGACGTGGTGTGCCGTTGACCCGTGGTCGCGGCGTGCCGGTCGACGCGTACGTCCCGGCCCTGGCGGCAGAACCAGCATCCCGGCCGCCCGCGTGACGGCCCGACACCAGGAGGCCACCATGGCTGATGCCACCCTCTCCGTCCAGGTCCGCGACGAGTTCGGCAAGGGTGCTGCCCGCCGCGCCCGCCGCGCCCACCTTGTCCCGGCCGTGCTCTACGGCCACGGCATGGACCCGCTGCACCTGTCCCTGCCGGGGCACGAGGCGATGCTCGCCCTGCGCACCGACAACGCCCTGCTCGAGCTCAACGTCGCCGGCGAGTCCACCCCGCGCCTGGCCCTGGCCAAGCAGATCCAGCGTGACCCGATCAAGCGCCACCTGATCCACGTCGACCTGCTGGCCGTACGCGCCAACGAGAAGGTCGTCGTCGAGGTCGCCATCCTCGTCACCGGCGAGGCCGCCCCGGGCACCACCGTCGTGGTCGACCGCAACACCATCAGCCTGGAGGCCCCGGTCACCGACATCCCCGGTGACATCGAGATCAACGTCGAGGGCCTGCAGGCCGGCGCGCAGGTCATCGCCAAGGATCTGACCCTCCCGGCCGGGGTCAGCTTCGTCGGCGACGAGGACGAGACCATCCTGTCGGTGACCCACGAGGCCGTCGAGGCCGTCGAGGAGCCCGAGGCCGTCGAGGAGCCCGAGGCCGAGTGATCCCCCGCGGACACCGCGGGATCCGACGACACCGATCGATCCGAAGGACTGACTGACATGTGGCTGGTGGTGGGGCTCGGCAATCCGGGCCCCACCTATGCCCACACCCGACACAACGTCGGGTACATGGTGGTCGATGAACTCGCCCGCCGCGCCCGGGTCGCGCTGAGATCGGTGCCGAAGATGCGCGCGGAGGTCGCCGAGACGAGGATCGGCCCGCTCGGTCCGGGCGTTCCCGCGCCGGGTGCCGTACGCGTGGCCCTGGTCCGCTCCCGCACCTACATGAACGAGTCGGGCATCGCGGTCGGCCGGCTGGCCACCTTCTATGGGGTCACGCCTGCCGAGATCGTCGCCATCCACGACGAGCTGGACCTCGACCTGGGCCAGCTACGGCTGAAGAAGGGCGGCGGCGACAACGGCCACAACGGCCTGAAGTCGATGCGCGCCCACCTGCACTCCGGGGACTTCCTCCGGGTACGGTTCGGCATCGGCCGGCCGCCGGGCCGACAGGCGCCCGCCGACTTCGTGCTCTCCGGCTTCCCCGCCTCCCAGCGCGACGCCGTCGGCGTCGAGGTGGCCCGAGCCGCCGACGCGGTGGAGATGCTGCTCACCGAGGGGCTGTCCGCGGCGCAGAACCGCTACAACTCCTAGACCTGCGCCCGGCTCTCCTCGCCCGATGCCCCACCAGCGTCCGGCGCTCCGTTCTCGCCCGGCGCCCCACGTGCGCCCCCGTCGTCACCCGGCACTCAGCCGCGCCAACCGCCCGGTCGGGGCTGGAACGGGGGCAACGGCGCGTTCGGCGGCGGCGCCATCGGCGGCACGACCGGGATCCCACCGGTCATCGGCTCGATCACCGGTGCCGCGGCGGCGTGCAGGTCGGCGACGAACATCGCCAGCTCGGCCTGCTGGGCCTGCTGCTCGGGTGTCGACCAGCCGCGCTTGATCCGGTCGCGGACGAAGGCCAGCTCCGTCACCGCATCGGTGAAGGTGGCCACCGCGCGTGCCTCGTCACGCGGCAGTCCCCGGGTGCGTGCCGCCCGGGTCCGCAGTGACCCCAGCCAACCGGCCTCCTCCGGGCTGATCAGTCCGCTCCACACCATCTCGGGCAGCTCCCGGCGGACCACCATGCCCTCCAGCCGCCGCGACCGGATCGCCTGGCGTGTCAGCACGACGAACGCCGGCACCATCACCACCAGATAGGTCAGGACGTAGGCGGTGATGCTGAACGAGGAGGAGAAGTTCCACAGGCCGTGCAGCAGCATCGCCCCGGAGAAGCCGAGCAGGACCATCGTCACCTTCGCGCCGGCGGAGCGCTGTTGCGTGGCGGCGTGCACGCCGAGGGCGGTGATCGTGGTGAAGAACGGGTGCGCGAACGCTCCCATCAGGATCCGTGCGAAGAACATGAAGGTGGTCTGTCCCACCGACTCCGAGGTGGAGAAGTAGAGCAGGTTCTCCACGAACGCGAAGCCGATGCCGGCCATCCCGGCGTAGACGAGCGTGTCGGTCAGCGAGGTCATCTCGCGGCGGCGCAGCCCGGTGAGCATGATCAGCAGGAAGGCGCCCTTCAGCCCCTCCTCGGCCAGTGGCGCCGCGATCGAGGCGACCAGGATGTCGTTGTGGTCGAACACGAGGGCGGCCAGCAGTTCCTCGAACAGCATCGCGCCGGCGGTGGCCACGCCGCCACCCCACAGGAACGCCCAGATGAGATAGGTCGGCGGCTCGGGCTCCCAGCGGTCCAGCCACATGTAGCAGGCGATCACCACCACCGCCCCCACGGTCGACAGCACCACGGCGCCGACGAAGGTACCGACCGTGGTCGCCCCGGACAGTGCCAGGTACGCGATCACCGCCGCGCCGATGGCGGCGAGGATGATGCCGGCCAGTGGGGCGCCGGCCCGGCGGACCGTACGGATCGGCACCGGGCGGTAGGGGCCGGTAGGCATGCCGTACCCCGGGAACGGCGGCACGGCCGGACGGGCCCAGGGCGAGGGCTGGGGGGAGCCCGGCCAGGGGCCGTGCTGGGGGTCGGGCGGCTGCGGGACGCTCACATGGCAAGGGTAGGGGATCGGGCTGACAACGCCGCGGCCTCGTGGTCCGCGGGGCCGCGTGGCTCGGTGGCTCGGTGGCCGGGCTGGTCCGTGCAGCAGGCCCGGGCGCGGTGGGTCTTGGGGGCGGTGGGTACGTGGACAACAGTGCGGATGCGCGAGCAGGAGCAGTGTCAGGGCCGCGCGCTACCGTTGTCCGGTGACCGAACACGTGACGGGCAGGCTCGCCGGCATCCTCGACCTTCTGGGCACCGACCCCGTCGTCGCCGAGTGTGTCTCGGACGCCCGGGCCGGTGTCCTGCACTCGGTGGACATCACCGCGCCCGGTGCCGTACGGGCGTTCCTCACCGCGGAGCTGGTCCGCCGCACCGGCCGTACGTTCCTGCTGGTCACCGCGACCTACCGCGAGGCGGAACAACTGTCCGCCTCCCTGCAGGCCCTGCTCGGCCCCGACGCCGCGGCGTACTACCCGGCCTGGGAGACGCTGCCGCACGAGCGGCTCAGCCCGCGCTCCGACACCGTCGGCCGCCGACTCGAGGTGCTGCGCCGCCTCGCCGGCCACGACGAGCTGCCCGCCCCACGGGTGGTGATCGCGCCGGTCCGGGCCGTGCTGCAGCCCCAGGTCGCCGGCCTCGCCGACATCACGCCGGTCCGGCTGCGCCGCGGCGAGGACCACGACATCTCCGAGGTCGCCGAGGCCCTCGTCGCGGCCGCCTATCTGCCGGTGGACATGGTCCAGCGGCGCGGTGAGTTCGCCGTCCGCGGTGGCATCGTCGACGTGTTCCCGCCGACCCAGGAGCACCCGGTCCGGATCGACTTCTTCGGCGACACCGTCGAGGACCTGCGCTACTTCATGGTCGCCGACCAGCGCTCCACCGACCGCACGCTCGACGAGGTCGTCTGCTCCCCGTGCCGCGAGCTGCTGATGACCCCCGAGGTGAAGGCGCGGGCCGAGGCCCTGGTCGCCGATCACCCGGAGCTCACCGAGATGCTGGACCGGATCGCCCAGGGACTGGGCGCCGACGGCATGGAGTCGCTCGCGCCGGCGTTGGTCGACCGGATGGAGCTGCTGCTCGACGTCCTGCCGCCCGACGCGCTGGTCCTGGTGGCCGACCCGGAGCTGGTCCGGACCCGGGCCGCGGACCTGGTCACCACCTCCGAGGAGTTCCTCCAGGCCGGCTGGGCGGCCGCCGCCTCGGGAGGCGCCGCACCGATCGACCTGCGGGCCTCCTCCTACCGGGAGCTCGGTGCGGTCCGGGCGCACGCGCTGGAGCTGGGCCAGTCCTGGTGGACCATGTCGCCGTTCGCCGCCGGACCGGACGAGGAGCGCGACGCGGCCGCGGAGGCGCTCGCCCACATCGGCGCCGGGGCCACCCCGGTGCGGACGATCCACGCCCGCGACGCGCACAGCTGGGCCGGTGACACCGAGCGGGCCGTCGCCGAGATCGCTGCTGCGGTCCGCGACGGCTGGCGGGTCGTGATGTCCGCCGAGGGCCACGGCACCACGCAGCGCCTCGCCGACCTGCTGGCGGAGCACGACGTCGCCGCCAGGGTCGTCACCGATGTCACCGAGCCGCCGGTCGAGCACGTGGTGGAGCTGGTCACCACCGGCATCCGGCACGGCTTCCTCGCCGAGGACGTCCGCCTCGCGATCTGGACCGCCGGTGACCTGTCCGGCCAGGCCCAGACGGACCGGGCCGAGCGGAAGATGCCTGCCCGCCGGCGCAAGGCGATCGACCCGCTGGAGCTGAAGCCGGGCGACCCGGTGGTGCACGAGCACCACGGCGTGGGCCGCTATGTCGAGATGATGCAGCGTACGGTCGCCGGGGCCACCCGCGACTACATGGTGATCGAGTACGCCCCGAGCAAGAAGGGCCAGCCGGGGGACCGGGTGTTCGTCCCGATGGAGCAGCTCGACCAGGTCACCCGCTACGTCGGTGGCGAGGTGCCCGCCCTGGACCGGATGGGCGGCTCGGACTGGGCCAAGCGGAAGTCCCGGGCGCGCAGCGCGGTCAAGGAGATCGCCGGCGAGCTGGTCCGGCTGTACGCGGCCCGGCAGGCCACCAAGGGCTTCGCCTTCAGCGCCGACTCGACCATGCAGCGCGAGCTGGAGGACGCGTTCGACTACACCGAGACCCCCGACCAGCTGTCCGCCATCGACGAGGTCAAGCACGACATGGAGCAGACCGTCCCGATGGACCGGCTGATCTGTGGCGACGTCGGCTACGGCAAGACCGAGATCGCGGTCCGGGCCGCGTTCAAGGCGGTGATGGACTCCAAGCAGGTGGCCATCCTGGTGCCGACCACGCTGCTGGTCACCCAGCACTTCAACACCTTCGCCGAGCGCTACGCCGGCTTCCCGGTCCGGGTCGCCGCGCTGTCCCGGTTCCAGACCGACAAGCAGGCCCGCGCGGTGCTCGACGACCTGGCCGCCGGCAAGGTGGACGTGATCGTCGGGACGCACCGGCTGCTCTCCGGGGAGGTGGTGTTCAAGGACCTCGGCCTGGTGATCATCGACGAGGAGCAGCGCTTCGGCGTCGAGCACAAGGAGCAGCTCAAGAAGATGCGGATGAACGTCGACGTGCTCGCCATGTCGGCCACCCCGATCCCGCGCACCCTGGAGATGGCGATCACCGGCATCCGGGAGATGTCGACCATCGCCACCCCGCCCGAGGAGCGCCACCCGGTGCTCACCTTCGCCGGGGCGTACGACGAGGGCCAGGTCACCGCGGCGATCCGACGCGAGCTGCTGCGCGAGGGCCAGGTGTTCTACGTGCACAACCGGGTGCAGACGATCGACCGGGCAGCCGCCCGGATCCGCGAGCTGGTGCCCGAGGCCCGGGTCGTCACCGCCCATGGCCAGATGGGGGAGCGCCAGCTCGAACAGGTGATGCTGGACTTCTGGGAGCGGCGCGCCGACGTGCTGGTCGCCACCACCATCGTCGAGGCGGGCCTGGACATCGCCTCCGCCAACACCCTGATCGTCGAGCGGTCCGACCAGATGGGGCTGTCCCAGCTGCACCAGCTGCGCGGCCGGGTCGGGCGCAGCCGCGAGCGCGGCTACTGCTACTTCCTCTACCCACCGGACAAGCCGCTCTCCCAGGACGCCCACGACCGGCTGGCGACGCTGGCCGCCAACACCGACGTCGGCGCGGGCATGGCGATCGCCACCAAGGACCTGGAGATGCGCGGCGCCGGCAACATGCTCGGCGGCCAGCAGTCCGGCCACATCGCCGACGTCGGCTTCGACCTGTACGTCCGGCTGGTCGGCGAGGCGGTGGCCGAGTACCGCGGCGATGCCGCCGCCGAGGAGGAGCCGGAGACCCGGATCGAGCTCCCGGTCGACGCGCACCTGCCGGAGGACTACATCGGCTCGGAGCGGCTGCGCCTGGAGATGTACAAGACGATCGCCGAGGTGCGCTCCCACGCCGACCTGGCCGAGGTCCGGGCCGAGCTCGAGGACCGCTACGGCCCGCTGCCCGACCCGGTGGAGACACTGCTGGCGGTCGCCGCGTTCCGGCTGCGGGCCCAGGAGGCCGGGCTGCGCGAGGTGACCGTCCAGGGCTCCAACGTACGGTTCTCCCCCGTCCGCCTGCCGGAGTCGCGCCAGCTCAAGCTCGCCCGGCTGCACCCCAGGAGCGTCTACAAGGCCTCCGCCGGCCAGGTCATCATCCCGCGGCCGACCACCTCGCCGTTGGGCGGGCGACCGCTGCAGAACCGGGACCTGCTCGGCTGGGCCGACCAGGTGGTCCGCGAGGTGCTGACCCTGCCGCCCGTTCCGGGGACGGAGCAGCCTGTTGCCGGCACGAAGCAGCCCGCTCCCGTGGCGGTCGGGGCGTCGAAGGGTGGTGCGGCCGGACGTCCGCGCCGAGGCGCGTAGGATCGGGCCGGACGACCAGACGTTCGACGGGAGACACCATGGCGCTTCGCGCACTGCCCGCCCTCGCTGTTGCGGGGGCCCTCATCCTCACCCTGACCGGCTGTGCCGGCGGCTCCGGCTCCGATGCGGTCGTGATCAACGGGCGGCGGGTGTCCGTCGCCGAGGTCGAGACGACGGCCACGGCGGTGGCCGCGACCGTGCGCGGGCAGGGCAGCGCGACGCTGCGCGACCAGCAGCTCGTGGTGGCGGCCCTGGTGTCGCAGGCCCTGGCCGACGGCGCGGCCGTGAAGGCCGGCAAGCCGATCACCCCGGCCGACCGCGAGGCGGCGCTCGCCACCGTCCCCGGGGGGACACAGCTCGAGGCCAACCGCGACGCGGTGCCGTACGCGGAGGCGATCGGCGACGTCGTGCATGCCCAGAACGCGTTCGGTGCCGAGGCGATGGCCGCCCAGCAGGCCACCACCAGCATCGCGGTGAACCCGCGCTTCGGCACCTGGGACACCAAGCAGATGAGCCTGGTCGTCGGCACCGGCTCGCTGTCGATCCCGGTCACCACGAACTGAGGTCGTGGTGGCTCGGGACGATCCCCGCCCGCTGCGCGCCGTCCCGTCCGCACCGCCCGGCACCCCGTACCCGCAGCTCGACCGCTTCGTCGAGGTGATGGGCATCCTGCGCCAGGACTGCCCCTGGGACGCCGGCCAGACCCATCGCTCGCTCGTCCAGTACCTGGTCGAGGAGACGATGGAGACGGTCGAGGCGATCGAGACCGGCGATCCCGCCCATCTTCGCGAGGAGCTCGGCGATCTGCTGCTGCAGGTCGTCTTCCACGCCACCATCGCCGCCGAACCGGGCGGTGCCGGCTTCGACCTCGACGACGTCGCGCGCGGTGTCGCCGACAAGCTCATCGCCCGGCACCCGTACATCTTCGCGACCGAGGACGTCCCCGAGGACCTGGACGCCACCTGGGAGCAGCGCAAGCGCCGGCTCAAGGGACGTACGTCGACCCTCGACGGCATCCCGCAGCAGCTGTCCGCGATGCACCGGGCGAGCAAGGTGATCGGCCGGGCCGCGTCGCACGACGTCGACCTGGCCGGGCAGGGCGTCGCGCTGCCGACCGAGGCGATCACCGCCGAGGAACTGGGCCGTACGGTCCTCGGCCTGGTCAGCCGGGCCCGGGCCAGCGGCCTCGACCCGGAGCAGGTCACCCGCGACGCGCTGCGCGACCTCGAGCAGGCCGTCGTCCGGGCCGAGGCCGCCGGGCAGGCCGGTCCGGGTCGGGCGGTGCCGGACACCGAGACCGACTCCGAGGAGACCTGAGCCGCGCCCTGCCGCGGTGCTGGGTGGGGGTACCTCCCACCGGCGCGGACCGATGTGTCTAGGCTGGACCCGAACGCGGGAGTGCTGCCCTCCGGCAGCCCCTGCGCATGTCAGAGGCTGATCGAAAGGCAACCACCGTGGCAAGCATCGAATTCATCGACGCCCGCGAGATTCTCGACTCGCGCGGCAACCCGACTGTCGAGGTCGAGGTCATCCTCGACGACGACTCCCAGGGCCGCGCCGACGTCCCTTCCGGCGCTTCGACCGGGCAGTTCGAGGCCGTCGAGCTGCGTGACGGCGACGATGCGCGCTACGGCGGCAAGGGCGTCCTGAAGGCCGTCGAGAACGTCATCGAGCAGATCGCCCCCGAGCTGCTGGGCCTCGAGGCCTCCGAGCAGCGCCTCCTCGACCAGGCCATGCTCGAACTCGACGGCACCCCGAACAAGGGCAAGCTGGGCGCCAACGCCATCCTCGGCGTCTCGCTGGCCGTCGCCCACGCCGCCGCACAGTCGGCCAACCTGCCGCTCTACCGCTACATCGGCGGTCCGTCGGCCTACATCCTTCCCGTGCCGATGATGAACATCCTCAACGGTGGCGCCCACGCCGACTCCGACGTGGACGTCCAGGAGTTCATGATCGCCCCGATCGGCGCCTCCACCTTCCGGGAGGCCCTCGAGTGGGGCGCGCGCGTCTACCACTCCCTCAAGAAGGTCCTCAAGGCCAAGGGCCTGTCCACCGGCCTGGGTGACGAGGGCGGCTTCGCCCCGAACCTGCCGGCCAACGTCGCCGCCCTGGAGCTGATCTCCGAGGCCATCGTCGCCGCCGGCCTGAAGCCGGGCGAGGACATCGCGATGGCGCTCGACGTCGCCTCCTCCGAGTTCCACAAGGACGGCAAGTACGTCTTCGAGGGCTCCGAGAAGACCTCCGACGAGATGATCGCCATCTACGAGGAGTGGGTCGACCGCTTCCCGATCGTCTCCATCGAGGACCCGCTGGACGAGGAGGACTGGGAAGGCTGGAAGAAGATCACCGCCGAGATCGGTGACAAGGTCCAGCTGGTCGGCGACGACCTGTTCGTCACCAACGTCGAGCGCCTGCAGCGCGGCATCGACCAGAAGGCCGCCAACGCCCTGCTGGTCAAGGTGAACCAGATCGGTTCGCTGACCGAGACCCTGGACGCCGTCGACCTCGCGCACCGCAACGGTTTCCGGACGATGATGTCGCACCGTTCCGGTGAGACCGAGGACGTCACCATCGCCGACCTCGCGGTCGCCTGCGGCTGTGGCCAGATCAAGACCGGCGCTCCGGCCCGTACCGACCGTGTCGCCAAGTACAACCAGCTGCTGCGCATCGAGGAGGAGCTGGACGAGGCCGCCGAGTACGCGGGCCGCAGCGCCTTCCCGCGTTTCACCGCGTGATTTCCTGACCTGATCGGCCACACTGGAGGGCGTGGCAGACCAGGGACAGACCAGGACGGGAGCCGGACCGGACCGAGGCACACCTCGGGATCGGGACGGCTCCCGTCCGGCATCCGCTCCCGGCGCGGACGATGCCACCTCGGACGCAGCGGCGGACCGGGCGCGGCCGGCCGGGACGAGCGCCGCGATGCGCCTGGTGCTGCTGGCGACGGTCGTCGGGGTGCTGGTCATCTCGGCGGCGGCCAGCCTGCAGATCTACTTCCGTCAGCAACGCCAGCTCGCCGAGCTGCGCACCGAGATCACCCAGCGCCAGGCCGCGATCGAGGACCTCAACCGCCAGCTGGCGGAGTGGAACGACCCCGCCTACGTCCGCCAGCAGGCCCGCGGGCGGCTCGGCTGGGTGATGCCGGGGGAGACCGGCTACCGGGTCATCGGGGCCGACGGCAAGCCCGTCGAGGGTGCCCGTCTGGAGAGCCAGCGAGCCGACCAGGCCACCCCGGCCGCCGACGCCTGGTGGCTCAAGCTCTGGGGCACCACGACGACCGCCGACCGTCCCACCCCCGCCTCCGATGTCCCGGTGGGGTCCTCGACGACCGAACCGTCCGCCGCGTCGAGCCCGGCCCCCGCGGCCGGCGCGACGGTCACCGGGAAGTCGCCGGCCACCGGGAAGTCGACCCCGGGCGGGCCCCGGACGCTCACCTCGGTGCCGGAGACCGGTCCCACCCCGTGATCGGACGCCCCGCCCCTGATCGGGACGGTCCCACCCCTGATCGGACGCCCCCCACCTGATCGGACGCCCCACCCCTGATCGGACGCCCCACCCCTGATCGGGGCGGCTCGCCCCGCCGTAGGCATGCCAGACTGGGCCCCATGGTCGAACCGATGAGCCCCCACGACGAGCAGGTCATCACCGAACAACTCGGCCGGATGCCCCGCGGCGTGGTCGGTGTCGCCTGGCGTTGCCCCTGTGGCCGGCCGGGCGTCGTGGCGACCGCACCGCGGCTGCCCGACGGGACGCCCTTCCCGACCACGTACTACCTCACCTGCCCGCGGGCGACCTCCGGCTGCTCCACCCTGGAGGCCTCCGGGCTGATGGCCGAGATGACCGACCGTCTCGGCTCCGACCCGGAGCTTGCTGCCGGCTACCGACGTGCCCACGAGGCCTTCCTGACCGACCGTGAGGCGCTCGGCCAGGTCGCCGAGATCGACGGGATCAGCGCCGGCGGCATGCCGACCCGGGTCAAGTGTCTGCACGTGCTCGCCGCCCATGCGCTCGCGGCGGGACCGGGCGTCAATCCACTGGGGGACGAGACCGTGGCGGCGCTGGGCGAGTTCTGGGAGCGGCCGTGCCTCGAGGAGCGGGACGCCTGATGCGGGCCGCGGGGATCGACTGCGGGACCAACTCGCTGCGCCTGCTGCTGGTCGAGGGCGACCCGGCCGGCGGCGCGCCGGCCGAGCTCTCCCGGCAGCTGCGCATCGTCCGGCTCGGCGAGGGCGTCGACGCGACCGGCGAGTTCTCGCCGGCAGCGCTGGAGCGTACGTTCAGCGTCCTCGATGAGTACGCCGCGATGATCCGCGCCACCGGCGTCGATCCCGGGCACGTCCGGATGGTCGCGACCTCGGCCGCGCGTGACGTACGCAACCGGGACCGCTTCATCGACGGGGTCCGCGAGCGGCTCGGTGTCGCACCCGATGTCATCCCCGGGCGCCGGGAGGCCGAGCTGTCCTTCACCGGCGCGGTCGGGGGGTTGCACGCGGCCGGAGTGGACCTCACCGGGCCGGTGCTGGTCACCGACGTCGGCGGCGGCTCGACCGAGTTCGCCGTGGGGGATCCCGACGGCACGGTCCGGGCGTTGACCTCCCTCGACATCGGGTCGGTGCGGTTGCGGGAACGTACGATGCCCGGTGACCCGCCGAGCTCGGCGGAGATCGCCGCCACCCGCGACCTCGTCGACCGGGCCCTGGACGAGAGCGGCCTCGACTTCGCCGCCGTCCGTGAGTGGGTCGGCGTCGCCGGCACGGTGACCTCGCTGATGGCCGCCCACCTCGATCTGCCGGACTACCAGCGCGACAGGATCCATGGCGCCCGGATGCCGCTGGACACGCTGCAGGCGCTGGCCGACCGGTTCTGCACCCGGACCGTCGAGCAGCTGCGCCGGATCCCCTCCCTGCACCCCCGGCGGGCGGAGGTGATCAGCGCCGGCGCGGTCATCCTGGAACGGATCTCCCGGCGCCTCGACGTCCCCGGGCTGCTGGTCTCCGAGACCGACATCCTCGACGGTGTGGCGGCCTGGGCCCTGCGTGGCGACCGACCCGTGCGGTGACTGATCCGTGCGGTGACTGATCAGCGTGTGACTGACCCGCGCGTCGGGTGACGACCGAGGATCGTACGATCTGCGACGCCACCACGAGGGGGGATCGTACGATCCTCCCGGGCCCCCGTAGCCCAAGGGCAGAGGCAGGCGGCTTAAACCCGCTTCAGTATGGGTTCGAATCCCATCGGGGGCACGACAGAGAAGGCCCCTCGATCCACGCAACGGCGCGGATCGAGGGGCCTTCTCGGTCCGGGAACCGCGACAAGTGCCGGAAAAGTACCCGTTCGGCCGCCGGAGCCCGTCAGCCGAGCTCCTGCTCGCCAGGCCTTGTGCGGGGCCGGCACCTCGAGGTCGAGGAGGGACTCGATCGAGGCTCACCGCACCGTCGTGTTCGCCGCCCGCAGCACCGACGCCTGGGCACGCAGAACTTCCGCGAGTCGTCGGGTGCCTTCGATGATCTGCGCGTGGGTGGCGGCGCCGTAGGAGAAGCGCAGGAAGGGCGCCGGGGGTTCGTCCACGAAGAAGTGGCGGCCGTCGCCGACGAGCACGCCCGCGGCATAGGCGGAGGCGGCAACTTCGCGGGTGTCGGTGCTATGCGGGAGCTGCGCCCAGAGGTGGATGCCGCCCTGCGGGGTCGCTTGTAGGCGCGCGCTCGGCAAGGTTGTGCGGATCGTCGTGAGAAGGATGTCACGGCGGGTGGCAAGTTCGGTGCGGAGGCGCTTCAGGTGCCGTGGCCAGACGTTCGAGGTGAGCAGTGAGCACGCGATCTCCTGCACCATTGGGGCGACGCAGAGGTCGTCGGCGGTGCGCGACGCGCGGAGGCGTTCACCTGCTGGACCGCGCGCGATCACGGCACCGATCCTGAGCCCTGGCGAGGCCGGCTTCGACAGGGTGAGGATCGACACGACATGCCCGTGTGGGTCTTCGGTGAACAATGGCGGCGGGATCTTTCCGTCGATGCTGAGGTACCTGGCCCAGTCGTCCTCGATGATGAACGCCCCGTGCCCGGCGGCGAGTTCGAGCACCTGCGTGCGGCGCTCCGCGCTGAGGACCGCGCCGGTGGGGTTCGCGTAGCTCGGTTGCAGGTAGATCACCCGCGCGCGGGTGCGTTCGAGGGCGTCGGCGAGCAGGTCGACCCTGATCCCGTCGCCGTCAGCGGGCACCGAGGCGAGGGCGAGCCCAGCGCTCTGTGCCGCGAGGATCGCACCCGGGTAGCTCGGGCTCTCGGTGATGACGGTCGATCCCGGCTCCGCGAGTGTGCGCATCGCGAAGACGAGCCCCTGCTGCCCGCCCGAGACCACGAGCACATCGTTCGGATCGGCCCGGTACTCGGCGGCGAGCACGCGCCGCAACTCGGGCGATCCGGCAGTAGGGGTCATCAGCCAGGCGCGGGCGCTCTTCGCGGCCCGCGATCCGATGCGGTGCAGATCCTCAGTCGGCAGCAGTTCCGGCGCGAGGTACCCCCACGAGAGCGGGATGTGCTCCGGGGTGCCGTACCCGCCGAGCCGAGCCGCCCGATCCGCGTCCACGCGGGCGGGGCCGAGCGCCTGCGACTGCCAGGAGAAATCGGGTTCGGGAAGCCGCTCGCGGCCCGCGACGAACGTCCCCCGCCCCGGCTCCGCCCGCACGAGCCCTGCCGCGCTGAGCTCCGCGAGCGCAGCGGAGATCGTCGCGGCGCTCGCCCGGAACTCTCTCGACAGCTCCCGCACGCCTGGCAGCTTCTCGCCAGTCATCGCCGTCGCTATCCGGGACTGCAGAAGCGCCGCAATTTCTGACGATCTGTTATCGTTGGACATGAAGTCAGTAAATAACGTTACTCTCAATAATGCAACACCGTTACACTCTTTCCCGGGTGTTCGGTTCCTCGCATCGGTGGTGCGGCTGTGAGCCGGGGCGCAGCCGTGCTGCGGGACGTGTCGGTCTCCGCGGTCGTGGCCGGGTGCCTCTCCGCGGTGATCAACTTCGCGGGTCCGTTCCTGATCGTGCTCGAAGCCACCCGAGCCGCCGGGCTGAACGAGGCGCAGACGGCTTCGTGGGTGTGGGCGCTGTCGATCGGGAACGGTGTGTGCAGCATCGTGCTCAGCCTGTTCACCCGCATTCCGGTGATCGTGGCCTGGTCGACGCCGGGAGCGGCGCTGCTGATTGCCTCCCTCGGCGGCTTCTCGTTCGCGGAGGCCGTGGGCGCGTTCCTCGTCGCCTCGGTCGCGGCGGCGATCGTGGGGTGTACGGGCTGGTTCGGGTGGCTGTTGTCAAAGGTGCCCGGTCCGGTGTTGCAGGCGCTCCTCGCCGGGATCCTGCTGCCGTTCGTCATCACTGCAGCGGGTGCGTTCGCGAGTGCCCCGCTGATCGCGGGCAGCATCGTGGTGACGTTCTTCATCGGTAAGCGCTTCTTCGATCGCTTTGCGGTGCTCGCCGCCCTCGCCGCAGGCCTCGTGGTGACCTGGTCGACAGGATCCTTCAAGGTGGTCGCGCCGTCGTTGATGTTGGGCGGCCCGGTGTTCACGATGCCGGTGTTCACGCCGGCGGCGCTCGTGAGTGTCGCGCTGCCGCTGTTCATCGTCACGATGGCGTCCCAGAATGCGCCCGGTCTGGCGCTGCTCCACTCGCAGGGGTATCAGCCGAACGACCGCCTGCTCGTCGGCATGATCTCCGCGGTGTCGGCGGCGCTCGCTCCGTTCGGTGCGCACGGCATCAACCTCGGCGCGATCACGGCCGCGATCGCGCTCGGCCCCGAGTCCCACCCGGATCGCGCGAAACGCTACATCGCAGGCCTCTCCGGCGGGCTCACATATCTTCTGGTCGGGTCGTTCGGCGGCGTGCTCGTGGCCGGGTTCCAGGCGATCCCCGCCGAGACGGTGTCCGTGGTCGCTGCCGTCGCGCTCCTGGGCTCCGCGCTCACCGCATTGAAGGGAGCGATGACAAGCGACGCCCGTACCGGACTCGCCGCGATCACCACCCTCGCGGTCACCATGTCCGGCCTCGTGCTGTTCAGCGTCGGTGCGGCGTTCTGGGGCCTCGTCGGTGGCACCGCCGTCTACGTCCTGCTGACGCCACGGCGCCTCTCGGCTCCGACCGGCGACCCGACCGACGCGGAGAGAGCGGCGGCCGCAATGGCGAAGTGAGCACAAGCCGTTTCGTCGCCCCTTTCGCCTCGCTCCACGGCGCCGTTGCTGGGTGAACGAGCTGGGTACCTACGAAGCTGCGCCCACGCCGCGAGAGGGAGCAGAAGACTGGGTCGAGCAAACGACACAGAAGTCCTCGATCGCTGCGCTGCGGAGGTGTTGTCTCACCACTACTCAGCGGTACTATGTATTTGTAGTCAGCGACACTGAGTAGCGAGTGGAGGTGTCAGATGGGCAGGCAGATCACCGAGATGCTCAAGGGCACGCTGGAGGGCATCGTCCTCGCCATCCTGTCCGTACGGCCCGCGTACGGCTACGAGATCACCGCCTGGTTGCGCGGGCAGGGCTTCACCGACATCGCCGAAGGCACGGTCTATGCCCTGTTGATCAGGGTCGAGCAACGGGGCCTGGTCGATGTCGAGAAGGTCCCGTCGGAGAAGGGGCCGCCGCGCAAGGTCTACTCGCTGAATCCCCAGGGCCAGGAGTACCTCGCAGAGTTCTGGAGGACCTGGAGCTTCCTCTCCGAACGACTGGAACACCTCCATGAACGACTGGAACAGCTCCCCGAAGGAGGCAACTGAGATGGCCGCGAAGTGGCTCGAGACGATCACCGGATCGCTCGAACAAAAGAGGGAATACAACCGGTACCGAGCTCGCCTCGACGCGCTGCCCGAGCCGTACGGCACGGTGGCGAAGGCGTTGCACCGGTACTTCATGTACAGCGCGGGCACCCCGGAGGGTGACGTCGCCCTCACCATGATGGGTGACCTCACCGACCTGTGGGAACGCGCCGCGGCCGACGGTACGCCGGTACGGGACATCGTCGGAGCAGACCCGGTCGAGTTCGCCGACACCTTCGTCCAGGCCTACCTGGGCAAGCGGTGGATCGACAAGGAACGAGCTCGCCTGACCGACGTGATCGAGCGGGCCGAGCGAGGAGAGTCGACATGACCGCAGAGACCTCAGGGACCGCAGAGGTGGCCGTCCGGGTGCGGGGCCTGGAGAAGTCGTACCGGAATGTGGCAGTGCTGCGCGGCGTGGACTTCGACGTGGCACGGGGCAGCGTCTTCGCCCTGCTCGGCTCCAACGGGGCCGGCAAGACGACGGTCATCAGGATCCTCGCCACGCTGCTGCGGGCCGACGCCGGAAGCATCCTGGTCGACGGCGCCGATGTCGCCACGCAGGCCACACGGGTACGTGGGTCCATCAGCCTGACCGGACAGTTCGCCGCGGTCGACGAGATCCTCAGTGGGCGGGAGAACCTGCTGTTGGTGGCCCGATTGCGGCACGTCAAGGATCCGAGCCGGGTCGCGGACCAACTGCTCGAGCGCTTCGCGCTGACCGAGGCAGCCTCCCGGCGAGTGGAGACCTACTCCGGTGGGATGCGCCGCCGGCTCGACATCGCGATGAGCCTGATCGGTGATCCGCGGATCATCTTCCTCGATGAGCCGACGACCGGGCTCGACCCCCAGTCGCGTCTCGAGGTCTGGCAGGCCGTCAGAGAACTCGCCGGCAACGGCACCACCGTGCTGCTCAGCACGCAGTACCTCGGCGAGGCCGAACAGCTCGCCGACCGGATCGCGATCCTCCACGAGGGTCGGATCATCGTGGACGGCTCCCTGGCCGAACTCAAGCAGCTGCTGCCGCCGGCGACGGTCGAATACGTCGAGAAGCAGCCGACCCTCGAGGACGTCTTCCTGGCGGTCGTCGGTGGCGACCGCGGGACGACGGACGTCGGGCTCGGCCGGCCGGCCCCGATGAGAGAGGAAGAACGATGACCGGACATGCTGTCGGCGACACCGCCGTCCTGCTGGGGCGGTCGTTGCGCCACATCGTGCGCAGCCCGGACACGATCATCACGACCACGATCATGCCGATCGCCTTCCTGCTGCTCTTCGTCTACGTGTTCGGCGGCGCGATCAACGCGGGCGCGGGACCGTACGTGGACTACCTGCTGCCCGGGATCCTCCTCATCACGATCGCCTCGGGCATCTCCTACACCGCCTTCCGGCTGTTCCTCGACATCAAGAGCGGCATCTTCGAACGCTTCCAGTCCATGCCGATCGCCCGATCGGCGGCGCTGTGGGCACACGTGCTGACCTCCCTGGTCGCCAACCTGATCTCGGTCACCCTCGTGGTGCTCGTCGCTGTCCTGATGGGCTTCCGCTCGGCGGCGGGGGTCGGCGCCTGGATGGGGGTCGCGGGCATCCTGGTCCTTTTCACCCTGGCGTTGACCTGGATCGCCGTCATCCCCGGTCTGTCCGCGAAGTCCGCGGACGGGGCGAGCGCCTTCTCCTACCCGCTCATCTTCCTGCCCTTCATCAGCTCGGCCTTCGTACCCACCGCCACCATGCCCGGCCCGGTGCGCGCCTTCGCCGAGCACCAGCCGGTGACCGCGATCGTGGATGCGATCCGAGCCCTGTTCACCCAGCAGCCGGTCGGCGACGACCTGTGGATCGCTCTGGCCTGGTGCGTCGGGATCCTCGTCGTGGCGTACGTCCTCGCGATGGTCACCTATCGCCGCCGGATCTCCCGGTAGAGCGCGCCACCGGTCCGTTGTGTCGGACGGCCCGGTGGCGGGCTCGCTGCCCTCATCAGCTCGGGCGCGCTGTGGCTCCCGGCCAGGTGTGTCGGTCATCCGTCATCCGTTGTCCCCCGCTCCGACCCGGACCTCTCCAGGGTGAGCAGCGTCTGCTTGGCCGCTGTCCCGCCGAGGTAACCGCCCAGTCCGCCGTCGGTCCGCACCACCCGGTGGCAGGGCACCACGATGGGCAGAGGATTGGTCGCGCAGGCCGTTCCCACCGCGCGGGAGGCCTTGGGGTTGCCGACCCGTTCGGCGACCGCGCGGTAGCTGAGGGTGTGTCCGTAGCGGATGTGTGGCAGATAGCGCTGGACGGTCTGTCGGAACCCTGACGAGAGCACGAGGTCGACCAGCAGGTCGAAGGACCGGCGGGAGCCGGTGAAGTACTCCTCCAGCTCCTTGGCCGCCGGGTCGAGCAGCTGCGGCGCCCGCAGGATGCGCGGGCTGAGCCGGCTGGCCAGCGCCTCGAGAACGCTGTCGAAGCCCTCGAGCTCGAAGGCGACCCGGACGAGCCCCCGCTCGGTGGCGGCGAGCAGCAGCGGGCCGAGGGGGGAGTCGACCGTACGGTAGGCGATGTCCAGCAGGCTCCGCTCCGCCGCCGCGCGGATCAACCGGGCCTCGAGCGCCGAGACGTCGCGCGGGTCGACCGGCGCGAGTGCCTCGAACCCGGCGGGAGCCGACGTGCTGGCTGTCGTGGCGGTGTCTGTGGTCGCGGTGTTTGTGGTGGTGTCTGTCGGGACAGTGCGCGGTGCGGCCGTGTCCGTCCCGGCGGCGTCTCTCGTGGCGACGCCTGGTGCGGCAGCGTCTGTCATGGTTCCACTGGTGGGGTCGATGATCATCGTGCCCCTCCTTCCTGGGCGTCCCCCGTCCGATAGGTGCGGCGCAGTGAGCGGATGCCGTCCGACGCGGCGCGCCGTACCGCCTCCGGCGTTCCCCCGATCAGCTCAGCGGTCTCGGCGTGGGAGAGCCCGCCGAACCAGTGGTAGGCCACGGCGAGGCGCTGGCGCTGCGGCAGGCGACCCACCTCGGCCCACAGCTCGTCGCCATCAGGATCCGGGGTGCCGAGCACCGAGACCCGGTCGGGCACCGTCGCGGTCGGCGCTGCCCGGCGGGCCCTGGCCCGCACCACGTCGATCGCCTTGCGGTGGGCGACCCGGACCAACCAGGCCTCCATGTTCGTCCCCTCCTCCAGGCCGGGCCATGCGGTGAGAGCCGCCAGGAACGTCTCTGACCAGGCGTCGTCCGCGTCGGGGCCCGGGCCGAGCACGGCGCGGCAGACCCGGAGCACTGTCGCTCCGTGGTCGTCCACCACCCGCTCGAACGGTTCTCGCATGTTCATCACCCGGTAGACGCACCGGCCCGGGCAGATGTGAGGTCGGGGCCGATATTCGTCGGCATCCCGTACGGATCCGTCATGACCAGACGCCCGAGCTGCCCCGCCGGTGCGAGCCGACCAGGTGGGTGTCGAGCACCCCGACCGACTCCAGCAGGGCGTACATCGTGGTGGGGCCGACGAAGACGAAACCGGCTCGGCGCAGCGCCTTCGCCAGGGCCTCCGACTCGGCCGATCGGGTCGGTGTCTCGGCCAGCGTCCGCGGGGCCGGGGTGGTGGCCGGGCGGAACGACCAGACCAGGCCGACCAGCCCACCGTGCTCGCGCAGCGCGACGGTCGCCCGGGCGTTGGTGATCGTCGCCTCGATCTTGCGTCGGTTGCGGATGATCCCCGGGTCGGCCAGCAGCCTGGTCACGTCCGCCTCGGTGTAGCCGGTGACCCGATCAGGGTCGAAGCCGTCGAACGCCGCCCGGAACGCCGATCGCTTGCGGAGGATGGTCAGCCAGGAGAGACCGGACTGGAACGCCTCCAGGCTCAGCTTCTCGAACATCCCCCGTTCGTCGCGGATCGGCATGCCCCACTCGGTGTCGTAGTACTCGCACAACAGCGGGTCGCTCACCGCCCACCTCGGGCGGGCCAACCCGTCCTCGCCCACCACCAGGTCGGGCGAGCCGGGACCGGAGGAAACGGAGTCGGAGGCAACGGGGTCGGGGGAAGTGGAGCCGGGGGAGAGAAGATCGTCGGGAGCGGCGTCGTCGGGCAGCCGGCCGACGTCAGGGGTCGCCATGGCCCGATCGTACGTGCCCCCCGGCAGGCCCGATCGTACGTGCCCCCCGGGCAGGCCCGGTCGTACGTGCCCCCCGGGCAGGCCCGGTCGTACGTGCCCGGGCAGGCCCGGTCGTACGTGCCCGGGCAGTCGCCGGCCTGCGGTGATGCCCGGATGCCCCTGCGCCCCGGCGCGGAGGACGGCCCACAATGGCCCCATGCCCATCCTCAACAAGGACATGACCCTCTGCATCTCGCTGTCGGGGCGACCGTCCGACATCGGTACCCGTTTCCACAACTACCTCTACGACAAGCTGGGCCTCAACTACATCTACAAGGCCTTCTCGACCGACGACCTCGAGGGGGCCATCCGGGGCGTACGGGCCCTGGGCATCCGCGGCTGCTCGGTGTCCATGCCGTTCAAGGAAGCGGTGATCGCGCTGGTCGACGAGATGGAGCCGTCCGCGGCGGCGATCGAGTCGGTCAACACGATCGTCAACGACGGGGGCCGGCTGTCGGCCTCCAACACCGACTACGAGGCGGTCGCCAGCCTGCTGGCGAGCCACCGGGTCGACCCCTCCCTGCCGGTCCTGGTCCGGGGATCGGGCGGCATGGCCAAGGCGGTGGTGGCGGCCTTCCGCGGTGCCGGGTTCGACGACCTGACCGTGGTCGCGCGCAACACCGCGGCCGGTCCGGCCCTCGCGGACACGTACGGCTACCGCTGGGTCGCCGAGGACCCCGCGCCCGGCGCGCAGGTGCTGGTCAACGTCACCCCGCTGGGCATGAACGGGCCGCAGGCCGACACCCAGTCCTTCTCCGACGCTCAGATCGCGGCGGCGAGCGTCGTCTTCGACGTGGTCGCCCTCCCGGCCCTGACCCCGCTGATCCGGGCCGGGCGCGCGCAGGACAAACACCTGATCACCGGCGCCGAGGTGATCGCCCTGCAGGCGGCGCGCCAGTTCGAGCGCTACACCGGCGTCCCCCTCACCCCCGAGCTGGTCGCCGAGGCCTCGGAGTTCTCCCGGGCGGAGTGAAGGCCGCCGGGCCTGTCGGGAGTCGTGTCGGCCCTCGGGACGGTCGGGTGTGGCCGACCTCAGGGGTCCTCCGGGTTTGTCCCGGGGCTCGGGCCGGACATCCCGGATCGCCCCGTCGGCTCCGTACGATGGGGGCGTACCTCCTGAACAGAAGGATTCACGCGCATGCGTTCCAACAATCCCGTGCTCAACCGCTCGGCCTCGTTCAACCCGCAGGCCGGGCAACAGGCCGGTTATGCTCCGCAATACCAGGGCCAGGGCTTCGACCCGTACGCCGCCCCGCAGCCCGTCGACCGGATGACGATGGACGACGTGGTCACCAAGACCGCCCTCACCCTCGGAGTCGTCGTCCTGGCGGCTGCCGCGTCGTGGCTCCTGGTCCCCCCGGCGCTGGTCGGCGTGGCCTGGATCGGCTCGGCCGTCGCGGCCCTGGTGGTCTCCTTCCTCGTCATCGGCCGCCGAGGCGTCCGCCCCGGCATGGTGATCACGTACGCCGCCCTCGAGGGCATCTTCATCGGGATCTTCTCCAGCTTCCTGGAGAGTCTGTTCCCCGGCATCGTGGTCCAGGCCGTGATCGCCACCTTCGTCGTCGCCGGCCTCGTCCTGGCCAGCTACAAGATCTTCAACCTCGAGCGCTTCGCCAACCGGATCTCGCGCGGTCTGATGATCGCCACCGGCGCACTGGCCGTCGTTTATCTGCTCAACTTCGTGCTGTCGCTGTTCGGCGTCCGCACCGGGATCATCGGCTTCGGACCCCAGGCCGGCGGGCTGGCCTTCCTCGTGACGGCCGTCGCGATCGGGCTGGCCACGATGAACCTGCTGGTCGACTTCGCGTCCATCGAGGACGGCGTCCGCCGAGGGGCCCCGGCCGACCAGTCCTGGGTCGCCGCGTTCGGCTTGACCGTCACGATGGTGTGGCTCTACACCGAGTTGCTCCGGCTGCTGTCGTACTTCCGCCAGAACTGACCGGCGGCGCTGGCACCGACCCGGCGCCGTGCCTCGCGGTAGGATCGTGGGGCAGCACCGTACGACGGTGATGATGGTCCGTTCCTCGACCGGCGCGCCGGCGATCTGTGCGGGAGACGCTGATGAAGTTCAACGAGAATGCCGACCTCGACCCCTCCCGCGCCACGTCGGGCGGTGGTGGCGGTGGCGGGCGGATCGCGATCGGTGGCATCGGCGGCCTGGTCCTGATCCTGGTGGCGCTCTTCTTCGGCATCGACCCGGCCAACATCCTCGGCGGCGACCAGCCCGTCGACACGGCCAGCACCTCCACCGGGCAGAACACCCTGCAGAAGTGCACGACGGTCAAGGACATCGAGGCCAATCCGCAGTGCCGCTTCGTCGCCTACCAGAACTCGCTGGACCGCTACTGGGGCAGCGTGGTCAAGGGCTACACCCCGGCCAACCAGTTCGTGATGTTCACCGGACAGATCCAGACCGGGTGCGGCACCGCCACCTCGGCGGTCGGTCCCTTCTACTGCCCGGCCGACGAGAAGGTCTACCTCGACGAGTCGTTCTTCACCACGCTGAAGCAGCAGTTCGGCGCCACCTCGACCCCCGCGGTCGAGGCGTACGTGATGGCGCACGAGTACGGCCACCACGTGCAGAACCAGATCGGCGTGCTCGGCCAGGTGAGCAAGGGCGGCACCGGCGCCGACTCCGCCTCCGTCCGGTCCGAGCTGCAGGCCGACTGCTTCGCCGGCGTGTGGTTCGCCAATGCGGCGAAGGACACCAAGGGGCCGATCGCCCAGGTCACCGAGCAGGACATCCGCGAGGCCCGGGCGGCCGCCCAGGCCATCGGCGACGACCGGATCCAGCAGAACACCACCGGCCGGGTGGACCGGGAGGCGTGGACCCACGGCTCGTCCGCGCAACGGGAGAAGTGGCTGCTGCAGGGCTACCGCTCCGGTGACCCGAACACCTGTGACACCTGGTCGGCGCGCACTCTGTGACCATCGGCACGTACTCCGCGACCATCTGCACGTACCCTGCGACCATCGGCACCGCGTGATCAAGTACCTCGGGTCCAAGCGCACCCTCGTCCCTGTCCTCGGCCGGCTGGCCGAGGCGGTCGAGGCACGTACGGCCCTCGACCTGTTCACCGGGACGACCCGGGTGGCGCAGGAGTTCTGTCGCCGGGGAGCGTACGTGACGGCGGTGGACATCGCGCGCTACTCCGAGGTCTTCGCCCGGACCTACGTCGAGCCGGACGCTGCGACGGTCGACGTCGCCGCGGTGCAGGCCGCGGTCGACGAGCTCAACGCCCTGCCGGGCACCGACGGGTACGTGACCGAGACGTACTGCCACCGGTCGCGCTACTTCCAGCCGCACAACGGGCGGCGGATCGACGCGATCCGTACGGCGATCGACGAGCGCTGGGCCGGTACGCCGCTGTGGCCGGTGCTGGTGACCAGTCTGCTGGAGGCGGCCGACGCGGTGGACTCGACCGTGGGCCTGCAGATGGCGTACCTGAAGAGATGGTCGCCCCGGTCGTACCAGGAGCTCCGGCTGGCGGTGCCGGAGTTCATCCCCGGCACCGGGCGGGCGGTCCGCGCGGACGCGGTGGCGGTCGCCGGGGCGCTGCCGCCGGTGGACCTGGCCTACCTCGACCCGCCGTACAACCAGCACCGCTACTACACGAACTACCACATCTGGGAGACCCTGGTGCGCTGGGACGAGCCGGAGGTGTACGGGGTGGCGTGCAAGCGGGTCGACTGTCGCGACGATGCGACCAAGAGCCCGTTCAACGGCCGCCGGACGATGTCCTCGGCGCTCGCCTCGGTGATCGGTGACCTGCGGGCCGAGGTGGTCGCCGTGTCGATCAGTGACGAGTCCTTCGTCAGCCGCGCCGAGGTCGAGCGGATGTGTCGCGACCGGGCCGAGCACGTGGCGGTCCTCGCCTTCGACGCACGGCGCCACATCGGCTCGGTGATCGGGGTGTACGACGGGAAGGGCCGCAAGGTCGGCCGGCCCGGGGCGCGCTCGACCACCGAGTACATCGTGCTCGCCGGGGACCGCGAGCGGCTGGCGGCGATCGAGGCCGCGCAGCACGAGGGTCAGCGCAGCGAGAGCAGCATCGTCTCGCCGTGACCGCCGGCCCCGACCGTACGGAACCCGGCCTCGAAGAACAGCCGCACCGCCGGGGAGAAGGCATCCACCGACACGCTCAGCCCGGGCAGCCGGCGGGCCTGCGCCTCGAGGACCAACGAGCCGAGCAGCGTACGCCCGATGCCCCGGCCACGGAACCCGTCACGGACCCACAGCCGGACCTCCGGGGCCTCGGCGCTGACGAAGCCGGGCCCCGGGGCGTCGGCGGGGGAGAAGACCGTCCAGACCAGGCCGACCGGCCGACCGGCCAGCTCGGCGACAACGCCGAACGGGCGGCGCGGCGCCACCTCCTCGGCGGCCGCGCCCTCCGCGGCGAAGTCCACCGGACAGCGCGACAGGGCCGGGTCGCCACGCAGCTGCTCGAGGCCCGCCGCCGGCTGCGCCGGGTCCGCGTCGGCGATCCCGAGCAGGGCCTCCTCGACCAGCGCGGCGTCCTCGGGCCCGGCCCAGCGAAGCTCCATGGCGGCAGCCTAGCGGGCTCCGCGGCGTGCACCCCGGACCTTCGCAGGGCCGGGAAGCAGGGGGATAGGGTGATCCGCATGAGCGAGGAGCACGAGGTCCTGACGTATCCCGGTTTCGGCGTCGCCGTCCGGGAGGTCGCCCAGATGATCGTCGACGACGGGTTCGTCCCCGACATCATCATGTGCATCGCCCGGGGTGGGCTGCCCTTCGGTGGTGCGCTCGGCTACGCCCTCGACATCAAGCAGATCACCGAGATGAACGTCGAGTTCTACACCGGGATCAACGACCGTCTCCCGGCACCCGTCCTGCTCCCCCCGAGCCCGCAGCCGCACGATCTGCGCGGCCTGAAGGTGCTGATCGCCGACGACGTCTCCGACACCGGCACCACACTGAAGTTCACCCAGGACTTCCTGCTCCAGCACGCCGCCGAGACGCGGACCGCGGTCATCTTCGAGAAGCCGCACACCCGCTTGCACGCGGACTATGTCTGGCGCTACACCGACCGCTGGATCGATTTCCCGTGGTCGACGCTGCCGCCCATCACCGAGCCCAGCGTGCCGCGGCCGGAGGGCGTCGGCGCTGAGGATGCGGAGGCTCTCCGGGCCGACCCGGTCTGAGCCGGGCCGATCCGTGACGTGACCCGGTCGGGGACCTGACCCGGGCAGGCCGCGGTGGAGGGCGCGTGCCCACGACGACGTACCCCCGGTCAGGGTCCCCCAAAGGGATCCTGACCGGGGGTCGACTCGTCCGGGCGACCGTCAGGGCGCGTCCGGGCCGTCAGAGAGCGGCGATGATGTCCTGCACCCGCTCCTTGGCATCGCCGAACAGCATCTCGGAGTTGTCGCGGAAGAACAGCGGGTTCTGCACGCCGGCGTAGCCGGGGTTCATCGACCGCTTGAAGACCACCACTTCCTTGGCCTTCCACACCTCCAGCACCGGCATGCCGGCGATCGGGGAGTCCGGCTCGTCGAGGGCCGCGGGGTTGACGGTGTCGTTGGCGCCGATCACCAGCACCACGTCGGTGTCGTCGAAGTCCTCGTTGATCTCGTCCATCTCCAGCACGATGTCGTACGGCACCTTGGCCTCGGCGAGCAGCACGTTCATGTGGCCGGGCAGCCGGCCGGCCACCGGGTGGATGCCGAACCGCACCTGCACGCCGCGGTCACGCAGCTTCTGGGCCAGGTCGGCGACCGGGTACTGCGCCTGGGCGACGGCCATGCCGTAGCCCGGGGTGATCACCACGGACTTCGCGTCGGTCAGTTCCCGGGCCACGTCGGCGGCGGTGGTCTCGTGGTAGTCGCCGTACTCCCGGGCCTGTCCGCTCGACGTCGTCGTGCCCTCGCCGAACCCGCCGAGGATCACCGAGACGAACGAGCGGTTCATCGCCTGGCACATCAGGTACGACAGGATCGCACCGGAGGAGCCGACCAGGGCACCGGTGACGATCAGCAGGTCGTTGCCCAGCATGAAGCCGGCGGCGGCCGCGGCCCATCCGGAGTAGGAGTTGAGCATCGAGACCACGACCGGCATGTCGCCGCCACCGATCGAGGCGACCATGTGCCAGCCGAGGGCCAGGCCGAGCACCGTCATCAGCGCCAGCGGCAGCAGGCCCGGCACCAGGACGAACCACACGCCGAGGGCCACACAGACCACGACGATCGCCAGGTTGACCATGTTGCGCCCGGGGATCATCAGCGGCTTGGACGTCAGGCGCCCGCTCAGCTTGCCGAACGCCACCAGCGACCCGGTGAGGGTGTAGGCGCCGATCAGCACGCCGGCGAAGACCTCGATCAGGTGGGCGACGCCACCCTCGGTCCCGGCGGCCAGGAAGGAGTTGAAGCCGACCAGGACAGCGGCCAGGCCGACGAAGGAGTGCAGCATCGCGATCAGCTGCGGCATGCCGGTCATCTCGACCGTACGGGCCCGCCAGGTGCCGATCACGGCACCGATCAGCATGGCCGAGCCGATCAGCAGCGAGGTGACCCAGAAGCCGCGGGGCGCGGTGGTCACCGCCTCGGTGATCACCCCGCCGACGGCGATGAACATGCCGAGCATGCCGGCGACGTTGCCCATCCGGGCGGTCTCGTGCCTGGACAGACCGGCCAGGGCGAGGATGAACAGGACGGCCGCGATGATGTAGGCGGCCGGCACCATGGAGGTGAGGTGCATCGTCGCTCAGCCCTTCCGGAACATGGCGAGCATCCGGTTGGTCACCAGGAAGCCGCCGAAGACGTTGATGGACGCGACGAGGATCGCCACCCAGGACAGCACCATCACCACCGGGTCGGAGTTGCCGACCTGCAGCAGGGCGCCGACCATGATGATGCCCGAGATGGCGTTCGTCTCGGCCATCAGCGGGGTGTGCAGGGCGTGGGTGACGTTGGAGATCACGTAGAAGCCGACGAACACCGCCAGCATCAGCACCATCCAGTGCCCGAGGATCCCCAGCGGCGACGCCCCACCGATCAGGAAGAAGAGCACCATCGCCAGGCCGGCGGCGACCAGGTTGCGGGTCCGCTTGCGCTTCGCGACGGCGGCCGGGTCCTCGGCGGGCACGGCCACCTCGGCCGCCGGCGCCGGGACCGGGGTGGGGGCGGCGGACACCTTGACCGGTGGTGGCGGCCAGGTGACGGCACCCTTGCGGGAGACCGTCATCGACCGGACGACCTCGTCCTCGAAGTCGAGGACCAGCTCGCCGTCCTTGCCGGGGGTGACCAGCTTGAGCAGGTTGACCAGGTTCGTCCCGAACAGCTGGGAGGCCTGTCGGGGCAGCCGGCCGGCGAGGTCGGTCCAGCCGATGATCGTCACGCCGTTGTCGGTGACGACCTTCTCGTCGGCCCGGGTGAGCTCGGTGTTGCCCCCGGTGGACGCGGCCATGTCGACGATGACGCTGCCGGGCCTCATGGCGGCGATCATCTCGGCGGTCAGCAGGATCGGTGCGGCCCTGCCGCGGATCTGCGCGGTGGTGATCACGATGTCGGCGTTGCGCGCCTCTTCGGCGTACATCCGGGCGGCCAGCGCGGCCTGGTCGGCGGACATCTCCTTGGCGTAGCCGTCGGCGGAGACGTTCGTGTCCACGGCGCCGACCTCGACGAAGGCGGCGCCCATCGACTCGATCTGCTCACCGACCTCGGGACGTACGTCGAACGCCCGCACCTGGGCGCCCATCGAGCCGGCGATGCCGATCGCGGCCAGGCCGGCGACCCCGGCACCGGCGACGAACACCTTCGCCGGCGGCACCTTGCCGGCGGCGGTCACCTGTCCGGTGAACATCCCGCCGTACGCCTCGGCCGCCTCGATCACCGCCCGGTAGCCCGCGATGTTGGCCATCGACGACAGTACGTCGAGGGCCTGGGCCCGCGAGATGCGCGGCACGGCGTCCAGGGACAGGGCGCTGATCCCGGCGTCGGCGTAGCGTTCGGCCACCTCGGGATGCAGGGCAGGGGAGAGCATCGACACCAGCGTGGCACCCGGCCGCATCAGGGCCAGTTCCTCGTCGGTGGGCGGGTTGCAGGTCAGCACGACGTCGGACGCCCAGATCTCCTGGGGCGTCCCGAAGCGGGCGCCGGCGTCCTCGTACGCGGAGTCCGGGAGACTGGCCCGGTGACCGGCTCCTCGCTCCACCACCACGTCGTAACCGAGTTTGAGTAATTGCGGGACGGTAGACGGAGTCGCGGCCACCCGGGTCTCGGATGGTGAGGACTCCCTTGGCACTCCGATTTGCACCGTGGACCTCCTTCAGCACTACGAAGCGTAGTGGAACCGATCGGTGTCTGCGAAACCCGGCCCGTCGCCCGCCCGGTGGCTGCGCTCGCCCTGCAGCACCACCACCGACCAGGGGCCGGCCACGTACGTCCCCTCGCCGATCACGGTGGCCTCGGCCGGGGCCCAGCAGTTGAAGTGGTGCTCCGCCCACGGCGCCGTGTCGATGATCCGCTTCCAGCTCCCGTCCGTCCCGGGCACCCGGAACTCCTGGCGGTGATCGTTCATGTTGATCATCACCAGGTAGGTGTGGCCGCCCACCGGGGAGCCGTCGATGGCCAGCGACACCGCCCGGTCGCCGGGCGCCGGCCAGTCCTGCAGGTCGGGGCGCCGGAACAGGTAGGTGACGTCGCCACTGTCGAAGACCAGGCCGCCCCAGTTGCGTTGCCGCAGGCCGGGGTCGCGCTGCCGGATCCGTGTGACGTGGGCGGCGAAGACGAACAGCGGGTTGGTCCCCTCGGGGGCGACCGTCTGTCCGACGACGTCGTGGTAGGCGAACGCCGCCGGATTGCGGGGGTCGACCGGCAGCCGGGTGGGCACGTGGGACGCCGTCTGGGCCCAGTTGTTCCACATCCCGACGGTGTTGAGCGCCCACGGATTGTTGTTGCCGTTCTGGGTGCGGCCGTACTCGTCGCCGGAGACGACCATCGGCACCCCGCGGGAGAAGAACAGCAACACCCAGAAGTTGCGCCACCGGGCCCGGCGCAGGCCGGGGTCACCGCCGGAGTCCCAGGAGTCGTTGGCGTCGGTGCCGCCGTCGGAGGGGCCGAAGGGGTACGGCTGGTCGTTCTGCTTGGTGTTGTAGGAGACCAGGTCCATCAAGGTGAACCCGTCATGGGCGGTGACGAAGTTGATCGAGCGCTGTGGCCCGCCCTGGTCGGCGAAGTGGTGGTAATCGCCGTTGACCATCGCCGAGAAAGTCTGCACATCGCCGTCGCCCTTCGCGTAGCGGCGGACGGCGTCGCGGTAGCGGCCGTTCCACTCGGCCCAGCCGGGCGGGAAGTTGCCCACCTCGTAGCCCCACAGGTCCCAGGCTTCGGCGATCACCTCCACCTGCTTGTCCTCGCCGAGCCGGGCGATCGCCTCCAGCAGCGGGTGCTGCGGGAAGAACCGCCGCTGGTCGGCCCAGTCGTCGGGACGCCAGGCCAGTGGCGTACGGCCCAGCACCGGGGCCAGGTCGAAGCGGAACCCGTCCACTCCCATCACATCGGTCCAGTAGGTGAGTGAGTCGATCACCAGGTCGCACGCCGCACCGGAGGAGTAGTCCACCTGGTTGGCGGTCCCGGTCGCGCCGTCCACCGGGATGTGGCCGGCGGTCATCACGTAGTACTCCCCGGCGGCGAAGCCGCCGAGGCTGGTGTAGCCGGTGGTGGCCGGATCACCGTGCCAGGCGCCGCCCTCGGCGGTGTGGTTGTGGACGACGTCGATGTAGACCTCCAGCCCGGCGTCGTGGAAGGCGCGGATCATCTCCTTGAACTCCCGGGTCGGGCCACCGGGGCTCTTGTCGGCGCTGTAGTCCCGGTTGGGGGCGAAGAAGGCCATCGTCATGTAGCCCCAGTGGTTGTGCCCGCCCTGGGAGTCGCCGACGTCATCGGAGTCGGTCTGCTGGACGGGCAGCAACTCGAGGGTGGTGAACCCCAGGCCTTTCAGGTAGGGGGCCATCAGCCCGGCGGCGCGGAAGGTGCCCCGCAGCGCGTCGGGGATGTCCACGACGTCCTCGAACCCGGGCATGTCGTCCAGCAGTTCACCGAGCCGGGCCGACGACGGGTGCATCGTGAGGTTCTTCACGTGCGCCTCGTACACCGCCGCCTTGTGGGCCGGCAACCGCGGCCGGTGCCCGTAGCCGGTGTCATCGACGACCACCACCCCCTTGGGGGCCCACAGGCCGGTGTCGGCCTCGCGGCGCGGGCGACCGTGGTAGTCGTCGCCGCCGGTGCCCCAGAATCCGCCGTCGCCGCCGCGGTCCCGCAGTGCCGGGTCCATCGGGGCGTGGGTCACCTCCCGGGCGTACGGGTCGAAGAGCACCTTGTTCGGATTGAACCGGTTGCCGTCCGGGTCGATGTCGCTGCGGAACCCGACCCCGCTGCCCGGGGTCCAGGCGGGGTCGTACGGCCAGTTGCGGCCCCAGCAGCGGAAGGCGTAGAGCGCCCCGTGGCCCAGGCCCGCGACCCGGCCCCGCCAGACGCCGTCGGCGCCGCGGGCCAGGCCGACCGACTCTTCGGCCGGGTGGCCGAGTGCGGCGGCGTAGCGCTCGAGGACGACGCGGGTGGCCGCGGGGGCGTACACGGCCACGGTGGTCAGGCCCGTCGCCGGGTCGACCGACGCGCCCAGCGGCCAGTCCGCGCCGGCCCACTGGTCCCGGTCGACGGCATGCATCACGGTCATGGCAACCACGGTGCCATCCCGGCCGCCGGCGCATGGCCCGTTCCCGCCCGGCCTGTCGGTTCCCCGCCGGATACGGGCCTCTTCTGCGGGGGACCCTTTCCTGTACGGGGTGTTCTTCTGCACCGATCCCTGTGCGAACGGAGCCCCTGTGCGAACGGAGCCCCTGTTCGCACGGAGCTCTGATCCGCGCAGGACCCCTGGTCCGTGCGGGCGGCTCTTGACCGGGCCCTCCTAGAGTGGGCGTCATGGGCAAGAACATGAAGTTCCGCAGCGCTGAGGACGTCAACTCCGCGCTGGTCGCTGCCAGCGGCATCCTGGGCGGCTACATCACAGCGCGGGAGAGCGGCGTCCGTTCCCTCGGCACCGTCCCGCTCGTCGCCGGCGCCGTCTGGGCGGGCCGGACCTGGCTCGCCAAGGGGGGCCCGCTGACCGCCGGCGCGCTCGGCGCGCTGTACCTGGGCGCCTTCGGGGTCTCGCATCCGCTGGCCAAGAAGATCGGCACCTGGCCGAGTGTCTTCGCCGTCACCGGGGCCGTCGCCCTCGCCTCGTACCTGGCCGTCGACCGGCAGTGACGGGCGACTCGCTGCCGCGTGACCCGCTGATCGCTGTCCCGCTGATCGGTATCTCGGTGATCGGTGCTGACGCTGACGGTGCTGGCCGGCACTGAGCGGCCCGGCGGGACACCGTACCGTCCGGGCTGATTCACCGACCTGACGCCGCGTGGTGCTAACCTCGGCCGGGCCGCCGGGACCCCTCCCGGCCGGGGGGAGATGACGGGTGAGCAAGGACGTGGGCGGATCGTACGGTCGGCGACGGGCCGCGACGCGGAGCCAGGGCGTGACACGGATCGTGGCGGCCCTGACAACGGTGGCGCTGGCCACGGCGGCACTCACCGCGTGTGCGCCGGCCAGCGGCGTGCAGGGGGGACGGTCGGCGGCGAGCCCGACCCCCGCCCCGACACCCACGCCGGTGCCCACCGAGCTGCGCCCGGGGACCAACCACTCCTACGCCGCGGATGCGTACGCCCATTCCGCGGCCGAGGTGCACGCCTGGCTGGTCGACGGTGACCGCGCGCCGCACTACCCCGAGCAGCGGGTCGCCTTCCTCACCTTCGACGACGGGCCCAGCAGCACCACCACGCCGAAGGACCTCGACATCCTGAAGGCGGAGGGGGTGCCGGCCACCTTCTTCTACATCACCGGCGACAAGGCCCTGGCCAAGGTCGATCCCGCGGTCCCGCGGCGCGCGATGGCGGAGGGCCATGCCGTCTGCGTGCACAGCAGGTCGCACAACTACCACGAGCTCTATCCGGGGCGCCGGGCCGATGCCGAACACATCGTCGCCGACCACGACCGGGCGATCGCCGACCTGCGCGGCGTCTTCGGCGACGGGTACGCCGCCGGCTGCTACCGCTACCCGGGCGGCCACATGTCGTGGCGCGGGATGGCGCCGGCCGACGCCGCCCTGGCCGACCGGGGCGTGCACTGGATCGACTGGAACACAATGACCGGCGACGCCGAGCCGGCGCAACGCGCCCCCCACACCGCCGGCCAGGCCGCGCGGATGGTGCCCGCCGGACTGGCGGCCGCCGGTGACCCGCGGGTCGCCGTGGTGCTGATGCACGACGCGGAGGGGATGACCCTGTCGACCGACGCGCTGCGGACGGTGATCCACGACCTGCGCGACAAGGGCTACACGTTCGGCGTGATCGCCTAGCGCACCCCGGCGTGGCCTCGTGGTCTGAGCGGCCGCGTTCGTACGCGACCTTTACCGGGCAACCCGCGCTCGTATGCCCCGGACCATGGCGACCCGCGCTCAGGCGCAGCTGACGCCGGTGGAGTGGATCGGGCAGTAGCCGTCCGGGTTCTTGATCAGATACTGCTGGTGATACTCCTCGGCGTACCAGAACGCCGGTTCGCCGGTCGCCTCGTCGAGCCGGGTGATCTCGGTGGTGATGGCCCCGTAGCCCGCCTTCGCATACGCCGCGGCGTACGCGGCGAGCTGGCGGCGGGCGATCTCCTCCTGGGCCGCCGAGACCGGGAAGAGCGCCGAGCGGTACTGGGTGCCGACGTCGTTGCCCTGCCGGTAGCCCTGGGTCGGGTCGTGCGCCTCGAAGAACTGCCGTACCAGCGCTTCGTACGTGACCCGGGCCGGGTCGTACGTCACCCGGACGGTCTCGGCGTGACCGGTGCGCCCGGTGCAGACCTCCTCGTAGGTCGGGTTGGGGGTGAAGCCGCCCTGGTAGCCGACCGCGGTGTTGGTCACCCCGTCGGTGTTCCAGAACATCTTCTCCTCCCCCCAGAAGCAGCCGAGCGCGAAGCAGGCCGCCTCCGAGCCCTCCGGGGTCGCGTCGTCGGGCACCCCGAAGACGAGGTTCGCCGGCGCGGGGGTGGGCAGGATCCGGTGCGTACGCCCGGGCAGTGCCTGCTCCCGGGTGACCATGATCGGGGCCGGACGCTGGAAGAAGAACATGCCCCGAGGGTAGGCGCCGGGCACCACACGGACCAGCACCCGGGGTGGCCGGGCGCTCGGTGCGGTGCGGTGCGTGCGGTGCGGTGCGTGCGGTGTACTGCGGTGAAGTTCTGCGGCGGCACCGCGTCCGGGGTCCGGTGATGTCACCGTGGGGACCGGCCGGTGGGGATCGGCGTCACGCCCCGGGCTCGACGATGTTCCACGATCCTCACCGGGATTGAGGAGGCCGCCGGTCGTGAGGGGATCGGCGTCACGCCCCGGGCTCGACGATGTTCCCGTCCTGGGGGATGCCCCCAGGGGCATCGAGGGGAGTCGCTACGATCCTGGCATGGAGCTCACTCCCAACCTTGTCCCGCTCGCCCGGCTGGTCGGCACCTGGGCCGGCGAAGGCGTCGGGGAATACCCGACCGTCGCGTCGTTCCCGTACCACGAGGAGATCACCTTCGCCTTCGTCGGCAAGCCGTTCCTCGTCTACACCCAGCGCACCCGCTCCGCCGATGGCCGGCCCCTGCACATGGAGACCGGCTACCTGCGCCACACCGGTGACGGGCACGTCGAGTTCGTCCTCGCCCTGCCGACCGGTCAGGTCGAGCTGGCCGAGGGCACACTGCGGTCGGACGATGACGGACTCTCGCTGGAGCTGGACGCGCGGGTCTGGTCGACCTCGACCGCCAAGGACGTCTCGGCGTCGAAGCGTACGTACCGGATCGTGGGCGACACCCTCGACACGGTCCTCGACATGGAGGCCGTGGGGCAGCCGATGGCCCGCCACCTCGCGTCCCGCCTGGTGCGCCAGGCCTGAGCCGCGTCGAGCCGGGTGCCGTGCCGGGGTTGACGACCTGGCTGATCGGGTCGAACCCGGGCGGGGTGCCGGTCCGACGTCATGCCGGGATGGCCGTAGCCGCTGCGATATCCGTCAGCCGCCGCGCTTTCATTTCGCTGCGGCCCGCTGGCAAGCCGCGGCGAAATGAGAGCGCGGCGGCTTTGTGGGATCGAAGCGGTTGGGGGCGGGGCGGCTGGGATCGAAGCGGCTGGGGTCCGGCGACGTCCGTGGCCCCGGGCGAGCCCGACGTCCGTGGGCCCCGGCGCCCCCGACCGGCGAGCCCGACCGTATATCCCGGCCGATCAGGCCCGGTGGCGCAGGTCCCAGTCGACCGGCTGACCGCCCTGTTCCACCAGCAGGGCGTTGGCCCGGCTGAACGGCCGGGAACCGAAGAACCCGTTGCGCGCGCTGAGCGGCGAGGGGTGGGCGCTCTCGATCACCGGCACCGGGGCCAGCATCGACGCCAGGTTGCGGGCATCGCGGCCCCACAGGATCGCCACCAGCGGGCCGCCGCGCCGGGCCAGGGCACGGATCGCCGTCTCGGTGACCTCCTCCCACCCCTTGCCGCGATGCGAGGCGGGCTTGCCGGGCTGGACGGTGAGGCACCTGTTGAGCAGCAGCACGCCCTGCTCGAACCAGCCGGTGAGGTCACCGTTCGGCGCGGGCTCGATGCCCAGGTCACTGTGCAGCTCGGCGTAGATGTTGCGCAGGCTGGCCGGCAGCGGCTGCACGTCCGGCGCGACGGAGAAGCTCAGCCCCACCGGGTGGCCCGGCGTGGGGTACGGATCCTGGCCGACGATCAGCACCCGGACATCGGCCATCGGCCGGCTGAACGCCCGCAGCACCCGGTCACCGGCCGGCAGGTAGCCACGTCCCGCGGCCAGCTCGGCGCGCAGGAAGTCACCCATCCGGGTCACGACCGGCTCCACCGGGGCCAGCACCTCGGCCCAGTCCGGCGCCACCAGGTCGTGCAGGGGCAAGCGGCTCATCGTACGGTCTCCTTCGCAGGGTCGGCCGGCGTCCGGCGCGGCATCCGCGCGGAGGCGAGCGCAGCCAGGCCCATCAGCAGGGTAGCCGTCACGTACGCGTACCGGATGCCGACCCGGTCGGCAATGATGCCGGCGAGGATCGGGCCGAGGATCTGTCCGGTGTCGGCGGCCATCGAGAACACCGCGACCGGCGTGCCCGAGCGGGGCCCGGCGATGTCGCCGACGGTCGCCGCGGGGGCGGTGCCCATCAGCGACACGGCCAGGGCGTACACGCACAGCACGCCGATCAGGCTCCAGATGTCCGGGACGAACGCGACCGCCAGCATCGCGGCGCCCCCGACCAGGCTGCCGATGATCATCGCGGGCCGGCGGCCCACCCGGTCGACGAACAGCCCGGCCGGTCGCAGCGCGATGGTCTGCACCACCGATGCGATCGCGATCGCCAGACCGGTCCAGACCGGGTCACGGTGCAGCACCTCGACGACCAGCACGGGGGTGAGCGAGCTGCGGATGCCGTACGAGGCCCAGCCGTTGGCGAAGTTGCAGGCCAGCGCGGCCTGATAGCGGGAGTCGGCGAGGAAGCTCCGCAAGCGGCGGGCCGGCTGCGCCGGTGCCGGGCGCTCGGCGTCGGCGGTCACCGCCCGGGTGCCGCCCAGTCGGACCAGCCCGACGGCCGCGGCCGCGACCAGGGTGATGGCGTAGAAGAAGAACGGCGCCCGGATCGAGACCGCCGCGAGCAGCCCGCCGACCGCCGGGCCGGTCATGTTGCCGATCAGGAAGCCGGTCTGGAACGTCCCGGTGGCCCGGCCACGGTGCGAGTCCGGCACCGACCGGATCAGCAGGGTCATCGCCGAGACACTGAACATCGACGACCCGATGCCCCCGGCGGCCCGGAAGACGAGCAGCTGCCCGTACGTGTGGGCCAGCCCCATGGCCGCGCTGGAGGCCGCGACGATGAGGATCCCGAGGGTGAGGACGACCCGCTCGCCGGACCGGTCGATCAGTGGCCCGGTCAGTGGGCTGGTGACCAGTCGCATCACGGCGAACGCGGAGATGACCAGTCCGGTCTCGAGCTGGCCCACCCCGAACGACCGGGCGAAGACCGGCAGCACCGGGATGACGACGCCGAAGCCGACGGCCACGAAGAAGGAGATGACCCCGAGCACGTACACGTCTGCCGGGAGGCGGTCGGCGCGGGGGCGCCGGGGGAGTGCGGGACGGATCACCGGGGGCAGTCTAGTGCGCAGCGGGGCCCGGGTAGCTGCTGCGGGATGGCGCTTCGGGCCGCCGCGCAGGATGGCAGCCCGGCCGCCGCGCCGCAGTGCGCATCGGGCCGCTGCGCAGGACAGGGGAGTCCGGCCGCCGCGCGGCTCGGCGCCGCTCCCGTCATGGCGGAGTGGGCCGGCCGGGATGCCGGTAGGTTTGGGAGTGCCACACCCAGCGACGTTCCAGGAGTGACCGCGTGGATCACAACACCGATCGGGGGGCCGCTGCCGAGCCTCCGGAGCCCACCGCCGCAGCCGGCGTGCCCGCACCGGCCCCGTCCGACCCCGTCCGGCACGGGCCGGCGGAGCCCCAGGCCGGGCAGTCGGGCCCGGCCATGGCTTCGGCGGCGGCATCGGTCCCGGCCGCCTCGGTCCCGGCTCCGGTCCGGGTGGCCGCCTCCTGGACCTGGCGGGTGTTGCTGATCGGCGTCGGGGTCGTCGCCCTGGGCAACGTACTGCGCTACTTCTCGGGTCTCACCGTCCCGCTGGCGGTCGCCATCCTGCTGGCGGCCCTGCTCACCCCGCCGAAGGCCTGGCTGGTGCGCCACGGGGTCGCTCGGGCGGCCGCCGCCGGACTCAGCCTGGTCGTCGGACTGGTGGTCGTCCTGGGCGTGCTGTCCGGGATCATCCTGCAGGTCGCCACCCAGGGGCCCACGCTGGTGAGCTCCTCCCAGGCCGGCATCATGCAGCTCATCGCCTGGTTGAGCAACGGCCCGCTGCAGCTCGCACCCGATCAGGTGCAGGGGGCGATCGGTCACCTGACCGGGCAGATCCCCGACAAGCTGCAGTCCTGGGCGGGGCAGATCCTCGGTGTCGCCGCCGGTGTGGGCTCGTCGGTGGCGAGCTTCTTCGCCGGCGCCTTCACCGCGCTCTTCGCGCTGTTCTTCTTCCTCTACAGCGGCCGGTTCCTCTGGTCCTCGTGCCTGCGGATCGTGCCCAAGCGGGCCCGTCCCGCCATTGACCGTGGCGCCACGCTGGGCTGGAAGGCGCTGATGGACTACGTACGATCCACCGTCGTGGTCGCCGCGGTGGACGCCCTCGGCATCATGATCGGGGCCCTCGCCCTGCAGGTGCCGATGGCGGGCGCGATCGGCGCGCTGACCTTCCTGGCCGCGTTCGTCCCGATCGTCGGTGCCGTCGTCGCCGGCGCGGTGGGCGTCCTGATCGCGCTGGTCACCAAGGGCTGGGTCGCCGCGCTCATCCTGCTCGGTGTGGTGGTGCTGGTGCAGCAGCTCGAGGGCAATGTCCTGCAGCCGTTCCTGATGGGCAAGGCCGTGTCGCTGCATCCGCTCGCGATCCTGCTCGGCATCAGCATCGGTGTCACCCTCGGCGGGATCGCCGGGGCGGTCGTGGCCGTGCCCGTGCTGGCCTTCCTCAAGGCCTTCACCGATTCCGTCGGGGGCCGCGACTGGCTCCACCTGGCACCGGCCGGCGACCTGCGCCTCACCCCTGCCGACGTGGTGGCGAGCAATGCGCTCGGCGGTGGGACCGAGGAGACACTGGCCCTGCAGCTCGACCCGGACCGCCTGACGACCGCCGACCTGGAGCCGCGCCGACGGCGCCGGGTACGGGAGGTCTGACTCCGCACCGGAACCGGACCCTGACCCGGCCCTGATTCGACCCGAGCCGGGGTGGGGTGGGTCAGGGTCCGCTCCTAAGGTTGACGCATGGACACGCCTGACCTGACCCGGATCCTGGCAGACCTCGCCGCCGGCAGGATCGACACCGCAGAGGCAAGTCGCCTGATCGAGGAGCTCCAGGGCGGCACGCCCCCGCAGCCGGAGGGCGCCGGGGCGGATGATCGTACGGCTGGTGCCCCCGACGAGGCCAGCGCGCCCGGGCAGCCGGTCGAGGGCGGCGCGGCCGGACCGGGCACAGGCGGCGCCGCTGCGCCCGAGGCACCCGAGTCCCCCGAGGCCGCGGCAGCCGGGACGGGTGACGCCGGGACCGAGGCAGCCGCCGAGGAGCCGACCGAGGACAGCGGCCCGTCCAGTTCTGAGACCTGGGCCCAGACCGCCAGCGCGGCGCAGGCCGCCGGCGACTATCTGCGCGACGTCTTCCGCAGCGCCCGGCAGGCGGCGGTGAAGGCCGCCGACGCCGCGGCCGGGGCGGCAGGCGGCCATCCCCGGACCGCCGCCGCCACCGGCGGACAGGCCACACCGGGCGGCCAGGCGGGTCGGACGAGCGGCGTCGAGCGGGTCTCGGTGCGGGTCACCGGCAAACGGGTCCGGATCGTCGTCGACCCATCGGTGACCACCTGCCACGTCACCGGGGAGCATGTCCTGCGGCGCAACGCCGACGTGATCGAGATCAGCGCCGAGGGCGACTTCCGGCCACACCTGGGCGGCGTGAAGCTGTTGCCCCCGCCGCGCGGCTTCGACCAGCTGCTGAAGGGCCGCGGTGGCGAACTGCTGATCCGGATGAACCCGGCGCTCCTGCTGGACGTCGAGGTGACCGGTGGCAACCTGCACCTCTCCAATGTGCCGCGGCTCGGCCGGGTCCGGCTCACCGCCGGCGCGGCGACCATCGAGGGCTTCGAGATGGTCGAGGACGCGCTGCTCCAGGCCGCCATCGTGCAGATGAGCGGGACGGTCCGGTCGGGCCGGTCGCGGATCCGCGTCGAATCGGGACAACTGTCGCTGCGGCTGGGCGATGAGTCGAACGTGACCGTCGTCGCCGACGCCCAGCTGGGCCGGGTCAGCTGGTCGGGGCGCCACACCGGCGCCGGGGACCAGGTCGTGATGGGTAACGGGTCCGCCCGGCTCGACGTCGGCGTGGTGATGGGCCACGCCGGGGTCAGGGTCGGCGACGACCCGGAACCGGAGGCCTGAAGCCCGCACGCGACTCAGGGCGTACGCACCGGTGATGACAGGCACCGGGCCGTACGCCCTGAGGACATCGGGGCCCCGACCATGTGGTGGGGCCCCGAGGGTGTCAGTGTGCTTCGATGTTGAGGATGGTCACGCTCGCGGTGGCCCCCGTCGGCGTGTCGAACTCGACCGCCTGGCCGATCCGCGCGCCCAGGACGGCTTGGCCGATCGGGGACTGCGGGCTGTACACGTCGGTCTCGGCCAGCGAGGCGTCGAGCAGCGCGTTCTCGCGCGAACCGAGGAAGAACGACTCGCTGTCGTCCTCGTCCCCGTCCCAGGCCACCGTCACCACTGTGCCGACGCCGACGACGTCCGTGTCCGCCGGGCCCTCGCCGACCTGGGCGGTGCGCAGGATGTGCTCGATCTCGGTGATCTTCGCCTCCTGCTGCCCCTGCTCCTCGCGTGCGGCGTGGTAACCGGCGTTCTCGGAGAGGTCGCCCTCCTCGCGGGCCTGGGCGATCTTCCGGGAGATCGCTTCCCGGTTGCCCTTCAATGCCTCCAGGTCGGCGATGAGCCTGTCATGGGCCGCCTGAGTCAGGAACACGGTGTCAGTAACGTTCTCTGCCATCCACGCAGTCTAGCCCACCCCCCGAAGGGCCCCTGTGGCGCCGTACGGCAGGCGTCGGTGCCCCGGACGGTACGCGCCGGCTACACCAGGTGGCAGCCCTCGACGTACACGGCGTCGGCCCGGCGCACCGTCCGCAGCGTGCCACTGATGGTGACCACCTGCTGGTCCGAGGGCGGGACGTTGACGTCGGCGTCGCCGATGTGCTCGTAGTTCTGGGCCTGGGCGCGTACGGTACACACCGCGGCGCGGCTCGGATCGGTCCGGGCGATCTGGAGGGTGTAGCCGGCGCGCTGGTCGTCGACCACCCAGTGCGCGGTCAGCGTGGCCTCCACCGGCGGGCGTTGCGAGTTGCGGAACGCCACCTGCAGGTACCAGCCCAGGGCGAGGGTGACGGCGACGGCGATGGCGACCCGCAGGAGCGTGGACCGCGCCGCTCCGCCGGGATAGCGCCGGGCGATCCGGTCGATGTCGGCGGGGTCGTCGCTCAGTGCCCGGATCTTCGTAGCTGCCACGGGGCCATTCTGCCTCGCGCCATCGCCCCGGGCCGTCCGCCGGTCCACCCAGGGCGGTCCGCCGGGCGACCCCGTGGTGGGGCCGGCCGGTGCCGGGCCCAAGGGTCGGCGTGTCCCGGTCGTCCTCGCGGTCGGCAGGATGGGTAGCGTCCGTACGGGGTGGGGGCAGCGTCCGTACGGTGCGGTCGGCGTGGCCGGGGCGATCCTCGATCGGCACGGACGGAGCGGCGGGGCCGCATCGGTTGCCCCACCGTGGCAGGATTCACACCGGTGTCCGGGCTGTCACGGGAAGGAGTGGGCGATGAACACGCCGCAAGAGCCTCGCGAGGACCATCCGAGCGTTGGGGGGTGGTCCCCCGCGCTGCGAGTGGACGCCCTCGGCCAACGGCTGCGGTTGCTGCATGTCCATGCCCACCCCGACGACGAATCCAGCAAGGGTGCCGCGACCACCGCGCGGTACGAGGCGGAGGGCGTCGACGTCGTGGTGGTGACCTGCACCGGTGGCGAGCTGGGTGACGTCCTGAACCCGGCGATGGACCGGCCCGAGGTCGTCGCGAACCTGCCCGAGGTCCGGCGCCGCGAGATGGACATGGCCCGCGACATTCTCGGCATCGACCAGATCTGGCTCGGGTACCACGACTCGGGGCTGCCCGAGGGTGACCCGCTGCCGCCGCTGCCGGAGGGGTCCTTCGCGACCCTGGACCCGGCCGAGGCGGCCCATCCACTGGTGAAGATCATCCGCAGGCTGCGCCCGCATGTGGTGACGACGTACGACGAGCGGGGCGGCTACCCGCATCCCGACCACATCCAGACCCATCGGGTGACGATGGAGGCGGTGCGCCAGGCGGCCGACCCGGCGATCGCCCCGGAGCTGGGGCCTGCCTGGCAGGTGCCGAAGGTGTACTACCAGATGACCCTGACCGCCGGGCGCTGGCACGGCCTCAATGAGGCGATGAAGGCCCGCGGCCTCGACGGGGCGTACGACGAACGGCTGGCCCACCACCCGGTGGACGAGGCCTACCAGCGCCGGATCACCACCCGGGTGCCCTGCGCGGACTACTTCGAGGTCCGCAACCGGGCGCTCCTGGCCCATGCCACCCAGATCGACCCGGAGGGGGCCTGGTTCGCCTGCCCGCTGGCGATCGAGAAGGAGGCCTGGCCGACCGAGGACTACGAGCTGGTGATCAACCACACCGACGCCACCGTGCCGGAGGACGACCTGTTCGCGGGCATCGCGATGCCTCGCCCGCCCGTCCGCTAGGGTCGGGGCCATGGTTCTGCTGGAGGTCAACGGTGGTGCGGCGAGCAGTGGGACCGAGGTGCTCGTGATCGGCATCCTCGCCCTCGTCATCGTCGCGATCGGGGTGCTGCTGTTCCGCTCCCTGAAGAAGATCGACGTGCCGTACGCCGCTGACGTGCAGGGGCAGGGCGTGCAAGGCGACAGTGTCGAGGCGGACGAGGCCGGCGGCGACGACACGTCCTCGGCCGCGAGCGAGGACGGACGACCCGGCACCGACCCCGCGGGCGGGCCCGACGTGACACCGGGCCCCGACGACCGTTCCTGAGGCCCGCCGACCCTGCGCGGTGCGCGTCAGCCGGATGTGGGTGAGCGCAGCATCGCCAGCAGGGTGCGGGCATTGCGCACGGCATTTCCCTGCCCGTCGTTGTTGAAGTAGGCCCAGACCCGGTGGCCGTCCGCCTCCCAGGCCCGGATCCGCTCGGCCCAGCGGGCCAGCTCCTCCTCGCCGTACGAACCCGCGTAGAGCCGGTGCGGATCGGGACCGTGGAACCGTACGTAGACCCGATCGCAGGTGACCCGGGGCACGACCGGCAGCTCGGCGCCGCTCATCACCACGTAGGCGGCCCGGTGCCGGGTCAGGATCTCGAACACGTCGTCGACCAGCCACGACGGATGGCGGAGCTCGACCGCGGTCGGCCAGCGGTCCGGCAGCAGCCCGAGGAACCGGTCGAGCCGGTCGTCGTCGCGGGCGTGATCCGGAGCCAGCTGCACCAGCAGCTGCCCGGCCCGGTCGCCGAGCTCCCCCAGCCCGCCGGCGATCCGGTCGATCCACGCCTCCGGCTGTGCCAGACGCTTCGCATGGGTGAGGCCCCGGGGCGCCTTGACCGTCATCGCGAACCCGGCCGGCAGGCGGTCCCGCCAGGCGGCGAAGGTCCGGTCGGGCGGCCAGTGGTAGAAGCTCGCGTTGAGCTCGACGGTGTCGAAGACCGCCGCGTACGCCTCGAGGCGGCGGCCGGCCGGCGTGCCCGGCGGGTAGAGCACCTCGGTCCAGTCGTCGTAGCTCCACCCGGAGGTGCCGATCCGTGCCATCTCGACCTTCCGTCCCGCTCGCGGCCACCCCTGGGTCCGTCCGGGCCCGGCTCAGGCCGCCCTGCGCCCGGCGCAGTCCGCCCCGGCTCAGGCCGCCCCTGGGGCCGGCTCAGGCGAGCCCTCGTCCGGCGTCAGGCCGGCTGTCGTCCGGCGGTCGACTTCCCTGGCCGATACGCCCCAGCGTAACGTGGGGCTGCCACCCAAGTGGTACGAACCAGATGGGAGATTCATGCGACACCTCCTCGATCGGCAACGCCGGGGCCCCGCCGCAGTGGTCCTCGTGACACTGCTGCTCCTGCTCGCCGCGCCGTTCGCCCGGGCTGCGACGCCCGCGCCGAACGCCAGCAACAAGCCGGCCCAGGGCAAGCACTACGTCGTCGGCACCGACACCACCTTCGCGCCCTTCGAGTTCCGCTCCGACAGCGGCGAGATGGTCGGCATCGACATGGACCTGCTCCGTGCCATCGCGAAGGACCAGGGCTTCACCGTGGACATCCGGTCCCTGGGGTTCGACGCCGCGGTGCAGGCGCTGCAGTCCAAGCAGGTGGACGCGGTGATAGCCGGCATGTCCATCACCGACGCCCGCAAGAAGGTCTTCGACTTCTCCAACGCGTACTACGACTCGGGTGTGCAGTTCGCCGCACCGAAGACCTCCTCGGTCACCTCCCTGGCGGACCTGCGCGGCAAGCGGGTCGCGGTGAAGACCGGCACCGCCGGCGCCGACTACGCCGACTCGGTCAAGGCGCAGTACGGCTTCACCACGGTGGCGTTCTCCCAGACCGCCGACATGGTCAACGACGTGACGGCCGGCAGCTCCGCCGCGTACGTCGACGACTATCCGGTGGTGGCCTACTCGATCCAGCAGGGCGCGCCGATGAAGCTGATCGGCGAGAAGGCACCCGCCGGCTCCTACGGCGTGGCCGTCAACAAGGGCACCGACCCGGAGCTGATCGAGGCCTTCGACCAGGGGCTGGCGAACGTCCGGGCCAACGGCCAGTACGACCAGATCCTCGCCAAGTACCTCGGCCAGCAGGGCACGACCCAGCGCGAGGGCTTCTTCGCCTTGCTCGCCAACACCCTCCCGACGCTGCTGAAGGGCCTGGCGATCACCGTCGCCGCTGCCGCGCTGTCCATCGCGATCGCCATGGTGCTCGGCGTCGCGTTCGGCTTCCTCAAGGTCTCCGGCAACCCGGTGCTCAACGGCATCGCCTCGGTGTATGTGTGGATCTTCCGCGGCACCCCGGTGCTGGTCCAGGTGTTCTTCTTCTACTTCGGCATCCCGGCGGTCACCGGGCTGACGCTGACCGCGCTCACCGCCGGTGTGCTCACCCTCAGCCTCAACGCCGGCGCGTACATGACCGAGATCGTCCGCGGCGGCATCCAGGGGGTCGACCAGGGCCAGATGGAGGCCGCCCGCTCGCTCGGCCTGCCGTACATGAAGTCGATGAGCAAGGTGGTGCTGCCACAGGCCATCAAGATCATGACGCCGTCCTTCATCAATCAGTTCATCATCACGCTGAAGGACACCTCACTGCTCGCCGTGATCGGCCTGGCCGAGCTGACCTACATGGGCCAGCAGATCATCGCGCGCAACTTCCGCTCGTTCGAGATGTGGCTGATCATCGGCGTCATCTACTTCATCGTCATCGGGCTGCTCACCCTCGCGTCCAACGCGGTCGACAGGAGGTTCAACAAGTGACCACAGCCCAGCAACCCGACGCCCAGCAACCCGACGCCCAGCAACCGGCCGGTGGAGCAGCTGCCGGCCGCGTCCCGATGGCGCAGCGCCCGGACATCATCGTCGTCACCGACCTGGCGAAATCCTTCGGTGACAACCGGGTCCTGCGCGATGTCGACCTGACCATCAAGGAGGGCGAGGTCGTGGCGATCATCGGCCCCTCGGGGGCGGGCAAATCGACCTTCCTGCGCTGCCTGAACAAGCTGGAGGACGTCACCTCCGGCCACGTCGTCGTCAACGGCCACGACCTGACCTCGAAGGAAACCGACCTCGACGCGGTCCGCCAGGACATCGGCATGGTGTTCCAGCACTTCAACCTCTTCCCGCACATGTCGGTGCTGGAGAACGTGATGCTGGCCCCGGTCGAGCTGCGCCGCGGCCCGAAGGACGAGATCCGCCGCCAGGCGATGGCACTGCTGGCCCGGGTCGGGCTCGAGGAGAAGGCCGACGCCCGTCCCGCCCAGCTGTCCGGCGGCCAGAAGCAGCGGGTCGCGATCGCCCGGGCCCTGGCGATGAAGCCCGAGATCATGCTCTTCGACGAGGCCACCAGCGCGCTCGATCCGGAGATGGTCGGGGAGGTGCTCGAGGTCATCCGTACCCTCGCCGACCAGGGCATGACGATGGTGCTGGTCACCCACGAGATGGGCTTCGCCCGCGAAGTGGCCGACCGGGTCGTGTTCATGGCCGACGGGGTGATCAAGGAGCAGGGCTCGCCGGAGGAGATCTTCGACCGGCCCCAGGACCCCCGTACGCAGGACTTCCTCAGCAAGGTGCTCTGATACGTAGGTCTTCCTGTCATGGACAGAGTCAAGCGCCGCCGGGCCGGGGGTCCGGTGGCGCTTGCTCATTCACCCGTGACGCCGTCGCGTCCCCGGCGGTCACCGCGCCCGGGCGCGGGCGGTCAGGGGCCGCCGGGGGTGTCCGTCGGCCGGGTCGCGTGCCGGCCGAGTGACTCGCAGGTGTCGACGAACACCCCGTCGAGCTGCGGCGGCTGGCCGTGGCCCATCCCCCACAGCACCCGCAACGTGCTGCGGGGGATCAGCCGATGCAGGTCCTCGGCCGCGGACAGCGGGATCACCTCGTCCTCGTCGCCGTGCAGGATTGCGGTGGGGACGGCGACCTCGGCCAGTCGAGCGGACCAGTCCGGTGTGCGGGCCATCGCCAGGTTCTGCCGGTGCTCGCCGAGCGGGTCGTGGTCGCGGGCGTAGAGCCGGTGACCGAGCCGGATCAGCTCCCGCGGGTCGTACGGGTACAACGAGCCGGCCAGCGGCAGCACCGCGTTGACGAAGTCCTCCACCCACTCCGCCTCCCCGGGTGCTGCGGCCGGCTCACCCGCCGACACCGTCCGGTCACTGCGCGGCGCGGTGTAGAACAGGCCGAGTGCCCCGGTGAGGGCCGGATGGGCCAGCGCCACGAGCTGGGCGACCATCCCACCGAGGGACCGGCCGCAGACCGTTGCGGGTTCCCCGCCGAAGACCTCGATCAGCCCGGCCACGTCGTCGGCCATCGCGGTCAGATCGTACGGGCGGTCCGGGAACTTCTGTGACCGCCCGGCATCCCGGTTGTCGACCCGGACCACCCGGAACCCGCGGGCCGCCAGGTCCACGCAGAACTGCCGCGACAGGCTGACCAATTGGGCGCCGCGGCCCTCCAACTGCACCTGGAGCGGGGCATCGGGGGTGCCGAACACCTGGAGGCACAGCCGGGTCCCGTTCATCGACTCGACCAGGGTGTCGATCCCCTCGGGGATGTCGTGCACCGGCCCGTCCCACAACGGCAGCTGGCTCATGGCCCCGACGCTACTCCGCGGACCGCTCTCGGGAGCCTTCCCGGGCCGTCTCCCGAGGCATCTCCTGGGACCGTTTCCCAGGTCCGTCTCCCAGGCACGCCTCCCCGGGACGTCTCCCCGGGTCGGTCCCAGGTCCGTCCGGCGGGCGATGTCAGAGCCGCCCGGCACAATGGCGTGCGTGACGAACTCCCTGACCCTCCGCCCCGCCGTCCGCACGGTGCGCCCGGCCGGCTGCGACACCGGTCGCACCGCGCGCCGGGCCGGCGGTGACCCGCCCCGCTCCGGAGGGTGGAGCAGGCGCCGCGGCGCCGGGCGGGAGGTGGCGATCGCGCACTACGTCGCGCTGCTGGTGGACGGTCACCCGCTGGACGAGGTGGTCGCCCACGGCGCCGGGCTGGTCACTCCGCTGCAGGCCTGGTGGCTGCTGCGCACCTCGCCCGTGCTGGACGAGTTGGCCGGCCGGACCGAGGACCTGCGGCTGCCCGACGGGTTCGCCCCGATCCGCTACCTGGCGCCCGGGCGGGTGCCGCTGCTGGTCTGTCCGTACGACGACGACATCGCCTGCGGCTGGCTCACCGCCCGGGTGGGCGTGGCGGACCGTACGATCACCTGGACCGACTTCCGGTGGGAGAACGGCGGGACCGGGCGGGCCGAGCCGGTCCGGGGCCTGCCCGATCGGCTGGTCTTCGATCGGGGGCCGTACCTGGCGACCCTGGACCGGGCCCGGGACCTGGTCGCGCAGCTGCCCGAGGTCGACCCGGACGGGTCGTGGCGGGACGACGAACCGGTGCCGGGGGTCCCGGCCGGTCTGGAACGGGTCTGGGGAGCCTGGGCCCGATGGCGACACAGGGGGATCGAACGATGAGCACGGGATCGATGACAGGCCCGGACACGCTCCTCCGGAGCCTGCAGCAGGCCGGCCCCGAGCCGCCGGAGTGGGCCGAGGAGACCACTGCGCTGTACGCCGCTGAGGACCGGCTGATCCGCTGGGTGGAGGACGGGAGCGTACGGCTCGAGGGGACGACCTGGCTGCCGGAGCGCGATCCGCTGTTCCGCGACGTCAAGGAGGTGGCCCGGTTCTGCGACGCCGCCTGTGATCGTCTCGGGGTGCCGCGCGTCGGGGTCCGGGCCCGTCAGGGACCCAAGCAGGCGGAGTACCGGGCGACGCTGATGGAGATCGCGGTGCCGACTGCTGAGATCGGCGGGGCCTGGGCGCTGCGTGGCATCGTCGTCGTCCACGAGCTGGCGCACCACCTCGTCGCCGTGGGCGGCAGGCGGGAGGGTGGCCCGCACGGGGCATCGTTCCGGCTGCGACTGACCCATGCCCTCGATCTGCTGGGATTCCCCGTCCAGGCCCGCCTGTTCGGTCTTGCGCTGGCGACCGACCGTGCCGCCCCCGAACAGGCCGTCTGGCGCGACCGGATCGCGGCGATCCTGCGCCAGGCGGAGACGACGACGCACCGGGCGGAAGCCGAGACGTTCATCAGCCGGGCCCAGGAGCTCGCCACCCGGCACGCGATCGACATCGCCCTGCTGCAGGCCCGCGACCGTGCCGACGGGGTGGCGGCGGGCGCCGAGCTCCCCGAGGAGCAGAGCGTCGTGATCGGCCGGCCCGGTCAGCGCTGGCTGCGGCACTACTGCACCCTGTTCATGGCGGTCGCCCGGGCCAACGACGTCGAGTTCCTGCTCGCCGGCAACTCCACCCGGATGTACGCCCACGGGATGCCGTCCGACATCGCCATGACGATCGCCCTGTACGAGTCGCTGCGGGCCCAGATGGTCGCCTCCGCGACCCGGTGGATGGCCACCGGGGACTGGAAGCGGGAGACCACCGACCGCTGGGACGGCCACCGCCTCGACGAGCAACCGGTGCACTGGTCGACCGCGAAGACCTCCTTCTACGAGGGGTTCATCAGCTCGATCGCCGAACGGCTCCAGGATTCCCGGCGCCGCGCCGAAGAAAGCGCCACCGCCCCGACCGCCACAGCGGCCGGCCGGGCAACCGACGCCGGCACCCGCTCGACCGGGCCCGGTCCGGATCCGACCGGCCCCGGTCCGGGTAAGGATCTGCACAGCACCGCGGTGGTCCTGGCGGCCAAGCGCGAGCAGGTGCGGGCCTTCCACCAGCAGGTCTGTGACCGGCTTCGGCCCGGGAGGTGGCGCGGCGGCGACCGCGGGCCGACCACCTGGTCGGAGGGTGGTGCCCGGGCCGGTCGGGAAGCGGGCCGGCGGGCCGCCGTCGGGAGGGCACATGGCGAGTTGTCCCGATAGGGCACCCGGGCCGGCCGGGACGTCGCAACTGCTGCCGGGCCGGCCAGCCCCTGGACCCGCCAGTCGCTGGGCTGCCGGGAGCCGGATCGCCGTAGCCGGGCCGCCGGGGGTCAAGTTGCCCGGAGCCGGGCCGCCGGGAGTCAAGTCGCCCGTAGCTGTACCGCCGAGCAGCTGGACCGCCAGTTGGCGGACCGCCAGTAGGCTGGGTGGCATGGCGAACAGACTGGCCGGCGCGATCAGCCCGTACCTGGTGCAGCACTCGACCAACCCGGTGGACTGGTGGCCGTGGGGTGCGGAGGCTTTCGAGGAGGCCCGGCGCCGTGACGTACCGATCCTGCTGTCGGTCGGGTACGCCTCCTGTCACTGGTGCCACGTGATGGCCCACGAATCCTTCGAGGACCAGGTCACCGCGCGGCTGATCAACGAGCACTTCGTCGCGATCAAGGTCGACCGTGAGGAACGTCCCGACGTCGACGCCGTCTACATGAACGCCACCCAGGCACTCAGCGGGCAGGGTGGCTGGCCGATGACGGTCTTCTGTACCCCCGACGGCGAGCCGTTCCAGGCCGGCACGTACTACCCGCCGGAGCCACGTCAGGGCCAGCCGAGTCTGCGCCAGCTGCTGGACGCCGTGGCCAGGGCCTGGACCGAGCAGCGCGACACCATCATCGAGGCGGCCCACGAGGTGGTCGACCACGTCGAGAGCAGCACCGTCCTGACCCCGGCGATGATCCCCGCGACCCTCGGGGCCGAGGACGTCGACGTGGCCTGGGAGCGACTGCTGCCCGACTACGACCCGATCGACGGCGGATTCGGCCGGGCCCCGAAATTCCCCACGGCGATGGTGCTCGAGGCATTGCTGCGGATCTCGCAGGCCGGCTCGCTGCCCTCCCACGTCCGCGAACAGGCGGCCGACATGGCCCTCGACTCGTTGGAGGCGATGGCCCGGGGTGGCCTGTGCGACCAGATCGGCGGCGGCTTCCACCGCTACAGCGTCGACGCCCAGTGGGTCGTGCCGCACTTCGAGAAGATGCTCTACGACAATGCGCTGCTGCTGCCCGCGTACGCCCATGCCGCCACGCTCACCGAGGGGCCCCGGGCGGCACTGTTCACCCGGGTGGCCGACGACCTGGTCGACTGGCTGGTGCGGGAGATGACCACCCCCGACGGTGCCTTCGCGGCCGCCCTGGACGCGGATTCACCCGACCCCCTCGGCCAGTCCAGCGAGGGCGAGTACTACATCTGGAACCCGGCGCAGATCCAGCAGGTGATTGGCGACGCCGAGTTCCGCGACGTGCTGACGATGTTCCGGGTCACCGACCCCGGCAGCTTCGAGGGCTACGCCTCGACCCTGCAACTGCGGGCCGATCCCCAGGAGCTCGGTCCTGGCGGCGTCCGGCTCTACCACCGGGCCCGGGCGGTGCTGGGCGAGGTGCGGGAGCACCGGGCCGCACCCGCGCGCGACGACAAGGTCGTCGCCTGCTGGAACGGCTGGATGGTCTCCGGGCTCGTCCGGGCCTCCCGGTGGCTGGACCGGCCGGCCTGGTTGCAGGCCGCGCGCCGGGCCGCAGAGGTGGTCTGGGACGTCCACCTCGTCGACGGCCGGCTGCGCCGGGTGAGCCGCGACGGGGTGGTCTCCGAGGCCCCCGCCACCCTCGATGACCACGGCGCCCTGGCGGAGGCCTGCGGGCTGCTCGCCGAGGTCACCGGCGAGCCGGTCTGGACCGACCGGGCCCGGGCCCTGGTGGCGATTGCCGAGGAACACTTCGCCGCCGGCGACGGCGGCTGGTGGGACACCGCGGACGACGCCGCCGGCCTGTGGATGCGCCCGCGCGCCCTCGACGACAACGCCACCCCGTCCGGCGTGGCCGCGATGGTGGCGGCGCTGCGCCAGCTCACCCGGGTGACCGGGGAGGAGTCGTACGACGCCCGCGCGGACCGTGCGGCGCGGACCCAGGGCCCGCTGCTGCGCAGCGCCCCCCGGTTCGCCGGCATGGCGCTGGCCGACACGGTGAGTCGGCTGGTCTGACCCGCCTGGCCACCCATCGCCCGCTCCGGTCACCACCGGACCCGCCCCGGTCACCACCGGGCGCCGACATCGAGAGCCGGACACCACCAGGAGGTCCCCATGCAGGTCTGGCCAGGTCACAGCTATCCGCTGGGAGCGACGTACGACGGTGCGGGGGTGAACTTCGCGATCTTCTCCCAGGTGGCCGAGCCCGGCCAGGTCGAGCTGTGCCTGATCGACGACGACGGCGCCGAGACGCGGATCCCGATGCCCGAGTCGGACGGCTACGTCCACCACCTCTACATCCCGCGCCTCCAGCCCGGCCAGCTCTACGGCTTCCGGGTGCACGGCCCGTACGACCCGGCGGCAGGGCACCGGTGCAACCCGGCCAAGCTGCTGCTCGACCCGTACGCCAAGGCGATCGTCGGCCAGATCGACGGGGACGAGTCGCTGTTCTCCTACCGGTTCGACGACCCGGAATCGTTCAACGACGACGACTCGCTCGGCCACACCATGCTGTCGGTCGTCACCAATCCGTTCTTCGACTGGGCCAACGATCGCCACCCGAACACGGAGTACCACGACACCGTCATCTACGAGGCCCACGTCCGGGGCCTCACCCGCACCCACCCGGGCATCCCCGAGGAGATCCGCGGCACGTACGCCGCGATCGCCCACCCGGTGATGATCGAGCATCTCACCGCCCTGGGGGTGACCGCCATCGAGCTGATGCCGGTGCACCAGTTCGTCCAGGACCCGCACCTGGTCGAGCGCGGGCTGTCGAACTACTGGGGCTACAACACCATCGGGTTCTTCGCCCCGCACAACGCGTACGCCTCGACCGGGCAGCGCGGCCAGCAGGTGCAGGAGTTCAAGGTGATGGTGCGTGCCCTGCACGCCGCGAACATCGAGGTGATCCTCGACGTGGTCTACAACCACACCGCCGAGGGCAACCATCTCGGCCCGACCCTGTGCCTGCGCGGCATCGACAACAAGAACTACTACCGGCTCGTCGACAACGACATGCGCTACTACTTCGACACCACCGGCACCGGCAACAGCCTGCTGATGCGCGAGCCGCACGTGCTGCAGCTGATCATGGACTCGCTGCGCTACTGGGTCACCGAGATGCACGTCGACGGGTTCCGGTTCGACCTCGCCTCCTCGCTGGCCAGGCAGTTCCACGAGGTCTCGCGCCTGTCGGCCTTCTTCGACCTGGTCCAGCAGGACCCGATCGTCAGCCAGGTGAAGCTGATCGCCGAGCCGTGGGACGTCGGCGACGGGGGCTACCAGGTCGGCAACTTCCCGCCGCTGTGGACCGAGTGGAACGGCAAGTACCGTGACACTGTCCGCGACTTCTGGCGCGGGGAGCCGGCGACCCTGGCGGAGTTCGCCTCCCGGCTGACCGGCTCCTCCGATCTGTACGAGCTCTCCGGGCGCAAGCCGATCGCCTCGATCAACTTCGTCGTCGCCCACGACGGGTTCACCCTTCGCGACCTCGTCACGTACGACCACAAGCACAACGAGGCCAACGGCGAGGGTGGCGCCGACGGCGAGAGCCACAACCGATCGTGGAACTGCGGGGTGGAGGGGCCTACGGACGACCCCGCCATCCGGGCCCTGCGCACCCGCCAGGAGCGCAACTTCCTCACCACCCTGCTGCTGTCCCAGGGGGTGCCGATGATCGCCCACGGCGACGAACTGGGCCGCACCCAGGAGGGCAACAACAACGTCTACTGCCAGGACAACGAGATCAGCTGGGTGGACTGGGCCCCGAGCGACCTGCGCAAGGAGCTGCTCACCTTCACCCGGCGGGTGGTCGCCCTCCGCCGCGACCACCCGGTCTTCCACCGCCGGCGGTTCCTCGGCAGCGGCGGGCACCGGGAGGGGGCGCTCGGCGAGATCGCCTGGTACCGCCCCACCGGTGAGCACATGGCCGACGAGGACTGGGACAAGGAGCACGCCCGGTCGGTGATGGTGTCGCTGAACGGTGAGGCGATCCCGGAGCCGGACCGGCAGGGCCGGCAGGTGATCGATGACTCCTTCCTGGTCGCCTTCAACGCCCACGACGAGGACATCGCCTTCACCCTGCCCGAGGGGCACCGCGACGGCTGGGTGGTAGAGCTCGACACCAGTCGCGACCTCACCGGTGCCGACACCATCGGCCGCGACGTCAGCATCCACACCGGTGGCACCCGCGACGTCAGCACTCGCATCGGCGGCGGAGTCGCGGGGGAGCGGGTGACCATGGGGCCGGGCGACGAGTTCACCGTGACGGGCAGGTCCGTGGTGGTGCTCCGTCGGCCGCGCGACGTCACCGAGTAGTCAGCGGACGGTGGCCGGGCGCACCGGGGCCGTCCGGCGCCCGTCCCGGGCGTGGCCGGGCGCTTGCCCCGCGCTGCGGTCAGGTGTTCCCTGTGCTGCCGTCAGGTGTTCCCCGCGCTGCGGTCAGACGCTCGCGCCGATGGCGAGCCCGATCGCCACCGCGTGGCAGATCGCGGCGACGGCCGTGGCGGCGTGGAAGATCTCGTGGTAGCCGAACCACTCCGGGCTCGGATCGGGGCGCTTGCGGGCGTACACCACCGCACCGGCGGTGTAGACCAGACCGCCGGCCAGCAGCATCACGACCACCCCGGGACCGCCGACCCGCCAGAACGTCGGCAGCCACCACACCGCGACCCAGCCCATCGCGATGTACAGCACGGTGTAGAGCCAGCGCGGCGCACCGAGCCAGAACACCCGGAACAGCACCCCGAGCACAGCCGTACCCCAGACCAGGCAGAGCAGCACGATCCGGTCGGTGCCGTGCAGCATGGCCACGCCGAGGGGGGTGTACGTGCCGGCGATGAAGACGAAGATGTTGGAGTGGTCCAGCCGGCGCAGCGTCGCGGTGGCGCCCGGGCTCCAGTAGAACCGGTGGTAGAGCGCCGAGCAGCCGAACAGTTCGAGGGCCGAGAAGGTGTACACGGCCACGGCGGCCCGCAGCGGCACGGTGGGTGCCCAGATCAGCAGTCCGATCCCGGTCAGCAGCATCACCGGCGCCATCACGGTGTGGATCCAGCCGCGCACCCGAGGCTTCACCGGGCCGTCGAAGTCGACGGGCCGGGTGAGTTGTGGTCCAGCCATCAGGGGCCTTTCGCGAAGGTGACGGAACCGTAGGCTACGGATCCGTAAGTTACTCTAGTCGGCGGGTGGGTGATGGCGAAGCAGCCGGCCCGGCGGACGTCGTTAGTCTTGACCCATGTCCCGACTCGACAGCCTCCGCGAGCTCGTCGATCGACTGCACCCCGCCACTCTGCTGTACTCGACCTATGAGCACCGGCTGACTGCGGAGCTCGATCCGACTGCCCTACCCCAGCATGTCGCTGTCCTCGCCGACGGCAACCGCCGATGGGCCCGGGCCAACGCGCCGGGGCAGCCGCTGGTCACCGGCTACCGGGCGGGCGCCGCCAAGCTGAAGGAATTCGTCGAGTGGTGTGACGAGCTCGGCATCTCGATCGTCACCCTCTGGGTGCTGTCGACCGACAACCTGCGGCGCGCGGACGCCGGCGAGCTGGAACCGCTGCTGGAGGTGATCGCCGACCTGGTGGAGGACATGGCGGCCACCGGACGCTGGCGGGTGCAGCCGGTGGGAGCGCTCGATCTGCTGCCGGCGAGGGTCGCCGAGCGGCTGCGGGCCGCGGAGCAGGCGACCCGCGACTCCGACGGGATGCACATCAACGTGGCGGTGTCGTACGGCGGGCGCCACGAGCTGCTCGACGCGGTCCGGGACCTGCTCCGGGAGAAGGCCGGCCAGGGGCACACCATCGAGGAGGTCGCCGAGACCCTGGACATCGATGAGATCGCCGAGCACCTCTACACCGCGGGCCAGCCCGACCCCGACCTGATCATCCGCACCTCGGGTGAGCAGCGCCTGTCCGGCTTCCTGATGTGGCAGTCGGCGCACAGCGAGTTCTACTTCTGCGAAGCCCTGTGGCCCGACTTCCGCAAGGTCGACTTCATCCGCGCACTGCGGTCGTACGCCCAGCGTGAACGCCGCTACGGCCGCTGATCGGGCCGTCCGTCCCGATCGTTGATCGTCGCCTCGGGTCGCGGCCTGCACCCCGGTTCGACGAGGGGCAGGTGACGCGTGGGTGGGCGCCGGCCCGCCACCGGGTGAATTCCTCGTGACGTGCCGTCGACATGCTGTCGAGCTTGCTCGGCGTGGCTAGGTTGGGGTCACGGGTGGAGGAGAAGCCACCCGTCCGGAAGGAACATTGATGACCCCCTGCGGACCATCGATGCGGGACCTTTCCGAAGGCACCGCCGCATTCCGGCCATCCACGTAGCGCGCATGGCCGGGCGTCGCTGACGCGCGGTCGTGCCGGAAGGAAGCATCGTGCAGGAGAAGACTTCTACCGGGCGTCGTACGTACGTGATCGACACCTCGGTGCTGCTCAGTGATCCGCGGGCTCTCTCCCGTTTCGACGAGCACAACGTCGTCGTGCCGATCGTGGTGATCACCGAACTGGAGGCCAAACGCCACCACCCCGAACTCGGCTACTTCGCCCGGGCGGCGCTGCGCTTCCTGGACGACCTGCGGGTGATGCACGGTCATCTCAACGCCCCGGTGCCGATCAACGACCGGGGCGGCACGCTCCACGTCGAGCTCAACCACACCGACCCGGCGCGCCTGCCGGTCGGGTTCCAGCTCGGCGACAACGACTCACGGATCCTGGCCGTCGCGATCAACTACCAGGCCGAGGGGGCCGACGTCGCCCTGGTCACCAAGGACATCCCGCTGCGGGTCAAGGCCTCGGCGGTGGGCCTGGAGGCCGACGAGTACCGCAACGAGCTGGTCACCGACACCGGCTGGACCGGGATGGCCGAGCTGGCGGTCGGCGCCGGCGACCTGTCGCGGCTCTACGCGGAGGGTGTCATCGACCTGGACGCCGCCCGTGATCTGCCGTGCCACACCGGGCTGGTGCTGTCGGGCGCCGGCTCGTCGGCGCTCGGCCGGGTCACCGCCGGCAAGCAGGTCCGCCTGGTCCGCTCGGAGGTGCAGGCGTTCGGCATCCACGGCCGCTCCGCCGAGCAGAAGATCGCCCTCGACCTGCTCCTCGACCCGAGTGTGGGGATCGTCTCACTCGGTGGGCGCGCCGGCACCGGCAAGTCGGCCTTGGCCCTCGGTGCCGGCCTGGAGGCGGTGCTGGAGCGCGAGCAGCACGAGAAGGTGATCGTCTTCCGTCCCCTGTACGCGGTGGGCGGGCAGGAACTGGGCTACCTGCCGGGCGCCGAGGGCGAGAAGATGGCGCCCTGGGCCCAGGCCGTCTTCGACACCCTCGGTGCCGTGGCCCACCGGCATGTCATCGACGAGGTGCTCGACCGCGGCCTGCTGGAGGTGCTCCCGCTGACCCATATCCGCGGCCGCTCACTGCACGATGCCTTCGTCATCGTCGACGAGGCCCAGTCGCTGGAGCGCAACGTCCTGCTCACCGTGCTGAGCCGGGTCGGGCAGAACTCCCGGGTCGTCCTCACCCACGACGTGGCCCAGCGCGACAACCTCCGGGTCGGGCGCCATGACGGGATCGTGGCGGTGGTGGAGAAGCTCAAGGGCCACCCGTTGTTCGCCCACGTCCGGCTGACCCGCTCGGAGCGATCGCCGATCGCCGCGCTGGTCACCGACCTGCTCGAGGATCCGTTGCTGTGAGGCGCTGAACCCGGGCCGGAGCCGGTCGGGGACCGGTCCGCGGGGCGATCGGACAGGGTGGTCGGGGTCGGGGTCGGGGCCGGGGCCGGGGTCGGGCCGAGGCCGGGGCGGCTGGGCCCCTGGGTGCCGTACGGAGCCACGCCGATTTGATAACGGTTGGGTAAATGTCACAGGATGATCACGATGAACGTACGTCGTGTCCCCCTGCTGATGACCACCGCCACGTCCGGTGTCCTGGCCCTGGCCGTCGCCGTGACACCCCTGGTGCTCCACCGCCAGGCCTCGCTCGAGGCCGAGCCCGCCCCGGCGGCCAGCGTCGCAGCCAGCACTGCCGCGACCCCGTCGGCCGAGGATCTCGCGGCCCGCGTCGACCAGGTCTCCCGTGACCTCGAGCGGCCCGCCCTCGACCAGATCGCCGGGGACCGGGCCCAGCAGCAACAGCAACTGGCTGCCGCGATCAGTGCCAACCAGCAGACCCTGAGCGACGCGGCCAGGGCTGCCGCCGACAAGGCGGCGGCGGACAAGGCAGCCCAGCAGGCCTCGTCCGGGAGCGGATCGTACTCCGGGGCACCCCGCGCCGTCGCCCAGCAGATCGCCCAGGCGGAGTTCGGCTGGGGAGCGGCCCAGTGGCAGTGCTACGACCAGATCATCATGCGCGAGTCGGAGTGGAACCCGTCGGCCACCAACCCGTCATCGGGGGCGTACGGCATCCCGCAGGCCCTGCCCGGCTCCAAGATGGCCTCCGCCGGCTCCGACTGGCGCACCAATCCCGTCACCCAGATCCGCTGGGGACTGGGCTACGTCAAGGAGCGCTACGGCACCCCGTGCCAGGCCTGGTCGTTCAAGTCCTCCCACGGCTGGTACTGAGTCGACGGTCACCCCAACGTCGTCGGTCACCCCAACAGGGCGTTCCGCAGCAGCGTCGCCGCCTCCCGCGGCCGCGGGGCCTGCGTGATGGCGCGGACCACGACGATCCGCTCCGCCCCGGCGGCCCGTACCTGCGGCACCCGCTCGAGGTCGATCCCGCCGATCGCGAACCACGGTTTGTCGCCGATCCCGGCCGCATCGGCGACCAGGTCGAGCCCGACCGCCGTACGGCCCGGCTTCGTGGGGGTCGCCCACACCGGGCCGACACAGAAGTAGTCCAGCCCGGCATCTCCGGCCGCCTCCCGGGCCTGGTCGAGGGTGTGCGTCGAGCGTCCGATCAGCACCTCCGGCCCCAGCACCGTCCGGGCCTGCTCGGTGGTGAGGTCGCCCTGTCCGACGTGGAGCACGTCGGCGCCGACGAGCAGTGCGATGTCGGCCCGGTCGTTCACCGCGAACAGCCTGTCGTGCTCGGCGGCGACCCGGCCGAGCAGCTCCAGGGCCGCGATCTCGTCACGCGCCTCGAGGCGCTTGTCCCGCAGCTGGATGATGTCCACCCCACCGTCGTAGGCAGCGTGCAGGAACGTCTCCAGGTCGCCCTGCTCGGAGCGGGCGTCGGTGCACAGGTAGAGCCGTGCGGCGTCCAGGGCCGCCAGCCGGTGGGCCCGGACCGTCGGCTCGGGCAGGGGGGAGGGGGTCCGCGTCGGCATCACGCGCCTATAGTAGGAGAGCAATTCTGCGGGAGCCCCACGAGGTGAGGGCTGAGAGGGCTTCGTGCCGACCGCTGCACCTGATGCGGATCATGCCGCCGTAGGAAAGGAATGCTCGTGGTCGAGCAGCGTATCTCCGGGCCCCGGTCGGGCCCGGCACCCCAGCCGGGCCCGGGACACCGGCCGGGCTCCGTGATCATCGTGGGCGCCGGCATCATCGGCCTGACCACCGCGTGGGAACTCCTCGAGGCCGGCTGGGACGTCACCGTCTGTGACCCCGAGCCGATGTCGGGGGCGAGCTTCGCCGCCGCCGGCATGCTGGCCCCCGCGTCCGAGGTGGTCTGGGACCAGCCGACGCTCTACGGATTGATGGTGTCGGCCGCCCAGCTGTGGCCGCTGCTCGCCGGCCGGGTCGCGGCCGGCGTGGGCCGTCCGGTCGGTCATCTCACCACCGAGACGCTGGTCTGCGCCGGGGACGCCGCCGACCGGCGCGCGCTCGCCGACCTCACGGGGTTGCAGCGACGCCTGGGCATGGACCTCGAGGAGATCTCCTCGGCCACCGCCCGGCAGCTCGAGCCGGCACTCGGACCGGGAGTGGTCGGGGCGGTCCGGATCCCCGACGACCACCAGGTCGACCCCCGCCGGATCATGGCCGCCATCCTCGAGGTGCTCGAGCAGCGCGGCACGGTGGTCCGCCAGCAGGTCAGCGGCCTGCGCCGGAGCGGGGAAGCCCGAGACAGTGCAGATGCTCCGGACAGTGCAGACGCCAGGGACAACGCGGATGCCGGGGAAGCCCGGGACGGTCGGCGCGTGGTCGGCGTACGCCTCGCCGACGGCACCACCCTGGCCGCCGACGAGGTCCTCGTCGCCGCCGGGCTGGCCTCCGGTGGGCTCGACGGGTTGCCCGAGGGGCTCGACCTGCCGTTGCGCCCGGTCTGGGGGGACATCCTGCGGGTCCGCGTGCCCGAGCGCCTCCGGCCGCTGGTCACCCGTACGGTCCGCGGGCTGGTCCACGGAGTCCCGGTGTACCTGGTGCCTCGCGAGGACGGCACCCTGGTCATCGGGGCGACCTCGCGGGAGGACGGGCTGGCCGGCCCCAGCGTCGGCGGGGTGCACCAGTTGCTCCGCGACGCCCAGCGTCTCGTCCCCGGGGTGCTCGAGTGCGAGGTGCTGGAGGTCACTGCCCGGGCCCGCCCCGGCACCCCCGACGATGTCCCGCTGATCGGCCGGGTCGCCCCCGGCCTGACCGTGTCCACCGGCTACTTCCGGCACGGCATCCTGCTGAGTGCCCTCGGTGCCCGCCTCGGCGCGGATCTGGTCGCCGGCCGGGAGATCGAGCCCGAGACCGCCGCCGCGGTGGATCCGCGCCGCTTCGCCCGGGTGATGGCCCGATGACCACCGTCAACGGCGAGCCGTACGCACCCGCGGCGGGGGAGACCGTTCTCGACCTCGTCGCCACCCGCACCGGCCGCCCGCTCGGTCCGGACGGCCGCCCGCTCGACGGGGGCCGGCTCGGCATGGCCGTGGCGGTCGATCTGGCCGTCCTGCCGCGTGGCCGCTGGGCCGCCACCCCGGTCACCGAGGGCGACCGGATCGACATCGTCACCGCCGTCCAGGGCGGCTAGGAGCACCATGAGCATCCCGACCAGCAGTCCTGCCGGCGGTTCCACCGCCCAGCCCGCCCCGCTCGTCATCGCCGGCACGTCGTTCGGCTCCCGGCTGGTGATGGGCACCGGCGGCGCCACCTCCCTGGCCACCCTGGAGAAGGCCCTGGTCGCCTCCGGCACCGAGCTCACCACCGTCGCGATGCGCCGCTACGGGCCGCAGGGGCGGGAGTCCGTCTTCGCGCTGCTCGACCGGCTCGGCATCCGCGCGCTGCCCAACACCGCCGGCTGCTACACCGCCCGCGACGCCGTCCTGACCGCCGAACTCGCCCGCGAGGCGCTGGAGACCGACTGGGTCAAGCTCGAGGTCATCGCCGACGAGGACACCCTGCTGCCCGACCCGGTCGAGCTCGCCCGCGCCGCGGAGGACCTCGTCGGTCGCGGGTTCGTGGTGCTCGCCTACACCAATGACGACCCGGTGCTGGCCCGCCGTCTGGAGGACGTCGGGGTGGCTGCAGTGATGCCGGCCGGGGCGCCGATCGGCACCGGCCTGGGCATCCTCAACCCGCACAACATCGCCCTGATCGTCTCCCGGGCACAGGTGCCCGTCGTCCTGGACGCCGGCATCGGCACGGCCTCCGACGCCTGCCTGGCGATGGAACTGGGCTGTGACGCGGTGCTGCTCGCCACCGCGGTCACCCGGGCCCAGGATGCGGTGGGAATGGCGAGGGCGATGCGGTCGGCCGTCGACGCCGGCCTGCGGGCCCGATTGGCCGGGCGGATCCCGCGACGTACGCTGGCGCTGGCCTCCAGTCCGCTGGAGGGGATGATCACCGGAGCCCGCGAGGAGGACGCGTTGTGAGGCCACTGGTCGAGCCGGGCGCACCACTGACGGCGGCCGAGGCGGGCCGCTACGCCCGCCACCTCACCCTGCCCGGCGTCGGGGTCGAGGGGCAGCGTCGGCTGCGGGCGGCCCGGGTGCTGGTGATCGGCGCCGGCGGGCTCGGTGCGCCGACCCTGCTCTACCTGGCCGCCGCCGGTGTCGGGACGCTCGGCGTGATCGACGACGACGTCGTCGATCTGTCCAACCTGCAGCGCCAGGTGCTGCACCGCACCGAGGACCTCGGCCGGCCCAAGGCCGAGTCCGCCCGCGACGCCCTGCTCCGCCTCGACCCGGCACTGCGTGTCGAGGCGTACGTGGACCGGCTCGACGGCGACAACGCTGTTGAGCTGTTCGGGGCGTACGACCTGGTCCTCGACGGGGCGGACAACTTCGCCACCCGCTACCTGTCCAACGACGCCGCCGAACTCACCGGCACTCCGTTGGTCTGGGGGACGATCTTCCGGTTCCAGGGACAGGTCAGCGTGTTCTGGCCCGGCGAGGGGCCGATGCTGCGCGACCTGTTCCCCGACATCCCGCCGGCCGGCTCGGTGCCGTCCTGTGCCGAGGGCGGCGTCTTCGGCGCGTTGTGCGGATCGATCGGGTCGGCGATGGCCACCGAGGCGATCAAGCTGATCTGTGGTCTGGGGGAGCCGCTGGTCGGCCGGGTGCTCGTCCATGACGCCCTGCGGGCCGACCAGCACACCCTGCGGCTGGTGCCTGATCCGGACCGCCCGCCGGTCACCTCGCTGGCCGAGGCGGTCGAGGCGTGCGCCGACACGGCCTGTCCGCGGGTGGACTCCACCACCGTCACCGAGCTCGCCGCCGCCCGGGCCGAGGGGACCGCACCGGTCCTGCTCGATGTCCGCGACGACTGGGAACGCCAGGTCGTCACCGTGCCCGACGACGTCTGGATGCCCCTCGCCGAGGTGCGCGCCGGCGGTTGGGAGGCGGTGGCCGACCTGCTCGACGGGGCGCAGGACGTGGTCGTCTACTGCAAGTCGGGTCGCCGGTCCGCCGAGGCGGTCGCGCTGCTGCAGCAGGATGCCCCGGACGGGGTGCGGCTGCGCAACCTCACCGGGGGCGTGTTGGCCTGGAGCCGCGAGCACGGCGGGCCGGTCTACTGACCGGTGACCCCGGCGCTGCGGCGGAGCGCTGCGGCGGAGCGGGCGCTGCGGTGTGTGGCGGGCGGCGCGCATGACGGCACACGGCGCCGGACGACTGTGGCGCCTCTTGGGTGATCTGTGATGATGGGGCGCATGGCTGATCCCACCGTCACCCCGCAGCTGCGCGTGCAGAAGACCAGGAAGTCCCGGACGATGCGCGACATGCTCCTCTCGCTGGGCGTGGTCATGGTGCCGATCCTGCTGATCACCTGGCTCTACACGAACAACCTGTCCGATTACCCGGTCCAGCCGGTCGACCCCACCCCGATGATCGCCCAGGCCCGGGCCGAGGCCCCGTACCCGGTCTACGCCCCGGTCAACCTGCCCACCGGCGAGGGCGGCTGGGTCGTCACCCAGGCGTCCTGGGTGCCCAAGGGCGCCTCCTCGCGCTCCGGCGACGGGGCCTCGTCGACCGACGAATGGTTGTGGGGCGGCCTCGACCAGTCGAAGACCTACTACGCGGTGAACGAGTCCGACGATGATCCCGGCCGGGTGATCCGCCGTCTCAGCCGCGACGGCAGCCCGGACGGCACCTCGACGGTCGAGGGCAAGCAGTGGGAGCGGTGGGTCTCACCCGACGGTCGCACCCGCGTACTGGCGCTCCGTGAGAACGGCTACATCCTCGCGGTGACCGCGGATGCGCCGTACGAGGGGCTGGAGGCGATGGCCTCCTCCCTCGGCACGCACTGACCGCTACTGCCCGGGAGGCGGTGTCCGGCGGTCGCGGGCGGCCTCGATCCTCGAGCGTGCGCCGTCCAGCCACGACTGGCAGATGTCGGCCAGCTGCTCGCCGCGCTCCCAGAGGGCGAGCGACTCCGACAGCGAGGCGCCGCCGGACTCCAGCTTCTGCACGATCTCGACCAGCTGGTCGCGCGCCTGTTCGTAGCTCAGTCCATGACCCTGCTGGTCACCCGTCCGGGCCTCACTCATCGAAGCCTCCCTCCTTGTACCCGTCCTCGAAACCGTCCTGGCGGCCGTCGATCTCGACGACCTGGACCACCATGCTGCCGTCCGCCAACCGGGCCACCAGGCCGTCCCCCTCGTCGACCTCGCGCGTCGAGGTGACGGGCCGGTCGTCGGCGTCGAGCAGGATGGCGTATCCGCGCTCCAGTGTCGAGCGCGGCGACAGTGCACGCCCGTGCTCGCGGGCCGCGCGCAGGCCGTTCTCCTCGGCGCGCAGCCGGTTGTCGACCGCGCGCAGCGCCCGGTGGCGCAGCGCGATGAGACGCTCCGCGTGCAGGTCGAGGGTGCCGGTCGGGGCTCGCAGCACCGGGCGGGACCGCAGTGCTGCCAGTTCGTCGGCGCGGGTCGCGACCGTACGTTCCATCGCCCGGTCCAGCCGGCCGCGCACGGTGTGCAGGTGCCCCAGCTCGGTCGCGGCGTCGGGCACCACCCGCTTGGCGGCGTCGGTGGGGGTGGAGGCGCGTAGGTCGGCGACCAGGTCGAGGATGGGCTGGTCGGGCTCGTGCCCGATGGCGCTGACCACGGGCGTACGGGCCCGGGCGACGGCGCGCACCAGCCCTTCGTCGCTGAACGGCAGCAGGTCCTCCAGCGAGCCGCCGCCGCGGGCGATGATGATCACGTCGACGGCAGGGTCGGCGTCCAGGTCGGCGAGCGCACCGATCACGGCGGTGGCGGCCTGGGGTCCCTGCACCGGGGTGTGACGCACGGCCACCTCGACCGCGGGCCACCGGCGGCGCATGTTCTCCAGGACGTCGCGCTCGGCAGCCGAGTCGGCGCCGGTGACCAGCCCGACGCAATGGGGCAGGAACGGCAACGGCCGCTTGTGGACCGGGTCGAACAGCCCCTCGGCCTGCAGCAGCCGCTTCAACTGTTCGAGGTGGGCGAGCAGCCGGCCCTCCCCGGACGGGCGGATCTCGAGCAGCTCGTACGTGAGGCGGCCGTTCTTGTACCAGTAGCGGGGCCGGACCCGGGTCACGACGGTGGTGTTGGCGGTGACCGGCCCGGCGATGTCCAGCGTCCGCACCGGGCAGCTGGCCTGCACCGAGACCTCCTCGGTGAGGTCGCGCAGGGTCAGATAGACGGTGCCGTTGCGGTGTCGGTTGAGCTCGATCACCTGGGCCTCGACCCACACCTCGCCCAACCGCTCCACCCAGTTCCGTACGGCCTGCGCGATGGCGCGCAGGGGCTGCGGGTTCTCCGGGGTGGAGGTGATCTTCCGGTCGGCAGGCACGAGGCTCACCCTACGACGGCCCGCCTACACTGGCTGCCATGACGACTCCCTCCGGATCCGATCCCACCAGCGCCGCTTCGCAGCCGGCGGCGGTGAAGCGGGTCGTGGTGGCGGCGCCGCGCGGCTATTGCGCCGGCGTCGATCGTGCGGTCCAGACGGTGGAGAAGGCGCTGGACATCCACGGGGCCCCGATCTACGTCCGCAAGCAGATCGTCCACAACAAGCATGTCGTCGAGACGCTGTCGGAGCGCGGCGCGGTGTTCGTCGACGAGCTCGACGAGGTGCCCGACGGCTCGCTGGTGATCTTCTCCGCGCACGGGGTGTCCCCGGTGGTGAAAGCGGAGGCCGAGGCGAGAGGGCTGCGGACCATCGACGCGACCTGCCCGCTGGTGACGAAGGTGCATCACGAGGCGAAGCGGTTCGCGAACCAGGGCGTCCAGATCCTGCTCATCGGCCACAGCGGCCACGAGGAGGTCGAGGGCACCTCGGGCGAGGCGCCCGACCACATCACCCTGGTCGAGCACCCCGCCGACGTCGACGAGCTCGCCGTGGCCGACCCGGACCGGGTCGCCTGGCTGTCCCAGACGACCCTGAGCGTCGACGAGACGATGGAGACGGTGGACCGGCTGCGGGCCAAGTTCCCGCACCTGATCGACCCGCCCAGTGACGACATCTGCTACGCCACCCAGAACCGGCAGTCGGCGGTGAAGCAGATCGCCGCCCACTCCGACCTCGTCATCGTCGTCGGCTCGGCCAACTCCTCCAACTCGGTCCGGCTCGTCGAGGTCGCCCTGGAAGCGGGCGCGACGTCGGCCCACCGGATCGACCAGGCCGAAGAGATCGATCCCGCCTGGCTGGCGGGGGTGTCGTCGGTCGGCGTGACCTCGGGCGCCTCGGTGCCGGAGAGCCTGGTCGAGGGTGTGCTGGCCTACCTGCAGGAGCAGGGCTTCCCGCCGGCCGAGCAGGAGCAACTGGTCGAGGAGAACCTCACCTTCGCGCTGCCCCACGAGCTGCGGACGTCGCGCCGCGGCACCCGCGGCTGAGTCCACACCCGGGGCCCGCGGATCCCGGTAGTGTCGGAGCCGCACCTGACGCCGGAGCTGCACCGCGGGCCCCGGCCGGCGGTGCGTACGCCACCGGAACGGCCCGATCACCGTCGCCGGTCGCACCGGATCTTCGGTGCGACCGGTTCATCGGCAGCGGTGCCACCGGATCCCCGTCGATCGCACAGCCCAGGGAGTGGCCATGACAGTGGAGCCCGCACCGGTCCAGATCGTCCGTCCTCGTGACGCGGTGCTGGCCCCCACCGGCGGACTGCGGGTCCGGCGGACGTTGCCGGACCGACACCGGTCGCTGATCGGCGCGTGGTGCTTCCTGGACCACTTCGGCCCGGAGGATCCGGCCGAGCACGGCGGGATGCGCGTGGCCCCGCACCCGCACACGGCGCTGCAGACCGTCACCTGGCTGTTCTCCGGTAAGGTCGAGCATCGCGACTCGCTCGGGACGCGGATGGTGGTCCGTCCCGGACAGCTCAACCTGATGACCGCAGGGCGGGGGATCAACCACTCGGAGTACTCGACGCAGGACAGCCCGGAGCTGCACGGCGTGCAGCTGTGGACGGCGCTGCCGGCCGCGGACCGCTTGACCGCCCCGCGGTTCGACCACTACGAGCCCGACCCGGTCGAGGTCGACGGCCACCGGCTGAGTGTCTTCCTCGGGCGGCTGGCCGGTGCGTCCTCACCCGTCGGCACGTTCAGCCCGCTGGTCGGCGCCGAGATCGTCCTCGGTGAGGGTGAGCTGGCGCTCGACCTCGACCCCGACTGGGAGTACGGGCTGCTCGCCGACTCCGGTGCGATCAGCGTCGACGGCGAGCGGATCGACGTCGACGAGCTGGGTTACCTGGCGCCGGGACGTGCCCGGATCGTGCTGCGTCGGGAGGAGCCCGGCCCGCGGCCGACCCGCATCGTGCTGATCGGCGGGGCGCCGTTCGGGGAGCAGATCATCATGTGGTGGAACTTCCTCGGCCGCACCCACGCCGAGATCGCCAACTACCGGGCGAACTGGCAGGCGGCGATCGGGCACAGCGACGGAGAGGGCACCAACCCGCGCCAGTACGGCCCGGTCACGGCGCTCACCGACCGGGAGTCGCCGATCCCGGCGCCCCTGCTGCCGCCGGTCCACCTGCGCCCCCGCGGCTGAGCGGTAGCGGGGCCCTGACGGGGCCGCGACACGGCGGCGATCGAGCCGCGACGGGGGTCGAGCCGTAACCGGTGGGTGTCGGCGCCGCAGATTCGTTCCGTTCGGTGGCCGCACGGCCCCGGCGGCGCGGTGTCTCCCCGGCGGCCCGGTATCTCCCCGCCGGCCCGGTATCAGCCGCCGGCGACCAGGAAGCGGTAGGCCGGGCTGTTCGCGGTGAGCCGTTCGCACTCGACCGGGGAAGCGTCCATCCGGGCCAGCAGGGCCGCCAGGTCGGTCGGCTCGCTGAGCTCGATGCCCACCAGGGCAGGCCCCAGCTCACGGTCGTTGCGCTTGACGTACTCGAACAGCACGATGTCATCGTCCGGGCCGAGCACCTCATCGAGGAACGACCGCAGCGCCCCGGGCTCCTGGGAGAAGTTGACCAGGAAGTAGTGCTTGCGTCCCTCCCAGACCAGGGAGCGCTCGATCACCTCGGCGTAGCGGGAGACGTCATTGTTGCCGCCGGACACGATGGCGACCACGGTCTGGTCCTGGCCCACCATCACACCGGTGCGCAGGGCGGCGGTCGCCAGTGCCCCGGCAGGCTCGGCGATGATGCCGTCCACCTGGTACATCTCCAGCATCTCCGAGCAGACCGCGCCCTCCGGCACGTTGACCGTCATCGGGCGCTGCCGTGCTGCGACCGCGTACGGGCAGTCACCGACCCGGCGGACCGCGGTGCCGTCGACGAACGTGTCGAGGTGCTCCAGGTCGACCGGCCCGCCGGCTGCGAGGGCGGCCGCCAGACTCGCCGCGCCGGTCGGCTCGACGGCGATCACCCGGGTGTGCGGTGCGCGCTCCCGCATCCAGGTGAGGATCCCGGCGAGCAGTCCGCCGCCCCCGACGGGGACGAGCAGGATGTCGGGGGCCGAGCCGAGTTGTTCGACGATCTCCTGGGCCACGGTGCCCTGGCCGATCACTGTCCGCGGGTCGTCGAAAGCGGGCACGAGGGTGGCGCCGGTCCGGGCCGCCTCCGCGGTGGCGAAGGCGGCCGCCTCGTCGTACGTCCGCCCGGTGAGCACGACGTCGACCATGTCGCCGCCGATCTCCGCCATCCGGTCGCGCTTCTGGCGTGGCGTGCCGGTCGGGCAGACGATCCGGCCCCGGATGCCGAGGGCCCGACAGGCGAACGCGACTCCTTGGCCGTGGTTGCCCGCACTGGCACAGATCACCCCGGCGGCCCGTTCGGCCTCACTCAGCCCGCTGATCAGGTAGTACGCCCCGCGCAGCTTGTAGGAGCGGACCGGTTGCAGGTCCTCACGCTTCACCCACACATCGGCACCGGTGCGGTTGCTGAGCCGCTCGTTGCGCTGCAGCGGGGTGCGGCGGACGACACCGCTCAGCCGCTTGCTGGCCTCTTCCACCGCGTCAGCGGCGACGCGGACGCCGTTCCACTGGAAGGCCGGCGGTATCTCCATGGTCACCGGGCCATTCTGCCCTCAGCTCGCCTCGTCGTTCAGCAGGTCCGTAGCTGTTCCGTACGGGTCGGGCTGCCGGTCGGCCCCGGAGTCCGCCGCCCGGGCCCCGACCGCATCGGCCCTCGACCCGTTCAGCAGCTCCGCCGCACTGGGCGCGCGCAACGGGTCGTCCACCACCGAGGGGGCGGACAGCTCGTCCCGCGACACCTGCAGGTCACGCATCCGGCGGGCGCTCACCAGCACCCGGCTCTCCAGTGAGCCGACCGCCGCGTTGTACGAGCGCACCGCGTTGCCCAGCCCACGGCCGATCCGGTCCACGTGATCACCGAACGTCGCCAGCCGCTCGTACAGTTCGCGGGCGATCGCGTACACCTCCGCGGTCGAGGCGGCCAGGGCGACCTGGCGCCAGCTGTGCTGGATGGTCCTCAGCATCGCGATCAGTGTCGCCGGGGTGGCGAGCACGACGTCGCGGGCGGCGGCGTACTCGTGCAGGTCGGGGGCGTGCTGCAGGGCGGCGGCGAGGAACGCGTCGGAGGGTAGGAACAGCACGACGAACTCCGGGCTGAGACCGGCCAACCGCCAGTACCGCTTGGCGCCCAGCTGGTCGATGTGGGTCCGGACGTGGCGGGCGAAGGTGCCGAGCAGATCGTCGCGGCCGTCCTCGTCGTCGGTCTCCATCGCGTCGAGGAACGCCGCCAGCGGCACCTTCGAGTCGACGAAGACGTTGCGTCCGCCGGCGAGGTTGACCCGCATGTCGGGCCGCAGGGTGCCGTCCTTGGTGGGGATAGAGACCTGCAGGTCGACGTCGCAGTGCTCGACCATCCCGCTGATCTCGACGATCCGCTGCAGTTGGGTCTCTCCCCAGGCGCCGCGGACCTGCGGCTTGCGCAGCGCGGTGGCCAGCGCCGCGGTCTCCCGACGCAGCTGCTCCCCGGTCAGGCGGACCTCCGACACCTGGTGGCGCAGGTCGGTGGTCATCGCGACGCGTTCCTTCTCGACATCGGTGAGGCGCTGCTCCAGCCGGTGCAGCGACTGCTCGAGCGGCTGGAGGACCTCGACGGTCGCGGACATCCGTTGGTCGGCGGCCCGGTCGGCGCTCAGCGCCTGGCGCTCCAGCGCATCGGCGGACATCGCCCGGAACCGTTGGAACAGCACGTCGTCATCGCCGTGGTGCGGTGCCCGGCGGGAGAACAGCCGACCAGCGGCCAGGGTGAGCAGGACACCGGCCAGCATGCCGATGACGATGCCGAGGACGAGGGAAGTGGGGTCGGGGCCCGTCGTGATCATGGCACCAGTCTGATCGGGCCCACTGACATCACCCCGGGGACAGCCCTGGAGGGGCCCGATCGGGCTGTCACACCGGAGGGGTTGAATGGGGTCCATGCCGACGACCCTGCTCCCCGACGCGCACGCGCTTGCCCACCTCGACGACTTCGGTCACTTCGTGCAGGCGGCGCCCGGCCCGTTCCATGCCGTGGCCGAGGTGGTGCGCCGGCTCGATGTGGCGGGATTCGCCCGGCAGGACGAGACCGAGGCCTGGGACGTGACGCCCGGAGGCCATTACCTGGTCCGCGGCGGGGCCGTCGTGGCCTGGCGGGTCCCCGCGGGGGCCGGGCCGGACTGCGGGTTCCGGATCGTCGGGGCACACACCGACTCCCCGGCCTTCCAGGTCAAGCCGGCGCCCGACAGCGCGGTGCTGGATTACCAGCTGGTCAACGTCGAGGTGTACGGCGGCATGCTGCGCAACTCCTGGCTGGACCGCGAGCTGGGCCTGGCCGGACGGCTGGTGACGGTGGCCGGCGAGGAGCGGCTGGTGCGGACCGGGCCGCTGATGCGGATCCCGCAGCTCGCCATCCATCTGGACCGCAAGGTCAATGACGGGCTGGTCCTCGACCCGCAGCAGCATCTGCGCCCGGTCTGGTCGGTCGGTCGGCCGGGGGCCTCGGTGCTCGGTCACGTCGCCGGGCTGGCGGGGCTGGCGGCGTACGAGATCGCCGGCTTCGACCTGCGTACGTTCGACGTGCAACCGCCTGCGGCGTTCGGTGCGGAGGGGGAGTTCTACGCCTGCGGCCGGATGGACAATCTGCTCAGCGTCCACGCCGGGGTCACCGCCCTGCTCGACGTCCCGTCGGCGTCCGGCGATGTCCAGGTGCTGGCCTGCTTCGACCACGAGGAGGTCGGGTCGGACACCCGGTCCGGCGCCGCCGGGCCGATCCTCGAGGACGTGCTGGTCCGGACCGGCCACGCCCTGGGCGCCGACGTCGACGGTCTGCACCGGATGTACGCCCGCTCCAGCGTGATGTCGAGCGACGGGGGACATGCGGTCCACCCGAACTACGCCGATCGGCACGACCCGGCCCACCTGCCGGTGCTCAACGGTGGCCCGTTGCTGAAGGTCAACGCCGCCCAGCGCTACTCCACCGATGCGGTGGGGGCGGCGCTGTGGAGTCGGGCGTGCCGCGCCGCCGGGGTGAAGGGGCAGGTCTTCGTCTCCCACAACGGGGTGCCGTGCGGGTCGACGATCGGGCCGATCACGGCGACGCGGCTGGGCATCCTCACCGTCGACGTCGGGGCGCCGATCCTGTCGATGCACTCCGCCCGGGAGATGTGTGGTGCGGCCGATCCGTACGCGCTGCGACGGGTGCTGGCGGCCTACTGGGCCGGCGCCTGACACGTGATCAGGCTGCACCGGGCAAGGACGGGCGGTGGGAACCCCTCATGCTAGTCTCGCCTCACCCGGCCCCCGGGAGTACGCAGAGGGGCTCCGTGACCATCGATCTGGAGTGTGCATGAGCGACTACGATCCGTCCTGGAGCGGCGATTGGGAGGCAGATCCCGCCCACTCCACGATCCGTTTCACGGCGCGCCACGCCATGGTGGCGAAGGTCAGTGGGGCGTTCGACGACATCGAGGTGAAGATCCACGCCGACGCGGATCGTCCCGAGCTGTCGTCCGTGGCGGTACGGATCGGCGTGGCCAGCGTGAACACCCGCAACGCGCAGCGTGACGAGCATCTGCGCAGCGCTGATTTCTTCGATGTCGAGAAGTACCCGTACATCACCTTCGTCAGCACCTCCATGGAGGAGGTCGACGACATGGCGTTCATGGTCACCGGCGAGCTGACCATCCGCGACATCACCAAGACGGTGGTGGTCCCGGTCGACGTCATCGGCGTCGCCGAGGATCCCTTCGGCGCCGGCACCCGCGCCGGGTTCGCCGGCAGGCGCCGGATGAACCGCCGTGACTTCGGGCTGGAGTGGAACATGCCGCTCGACACCGGTGGTGTGCTCGTCTCGGAGAAGATCGAGCTCGATTTCGAGATCAGCGCCATCAAGAGCGGGCCCGCCGCGGGCGCCGATCAGTGACCACGCCGAGCTGATCAGCGAAGGAGGAGACGATGGCCACCAGCGAAAACCTGGCACCGCAGAACATCCGCCGCAAGGAATTCAGCGTCCGGATGCGGGGCTTCGAGACGACCGAGGTGAGCGACTACCTCGCCGATCTCGCCGACCTGATCGAGGACCTGCAGGACGAGAACGCCCGGCTGGTGCAGACCAACCGCGACCTGCGCGCCGAGCTCGAGTCCACCCGCGGGATGCCGCCGGAGGGATTCGCGCCCGCCCCGGTGGTCACGTACGCCCCGGCTCCGGTCGTCGAGCCGAGCGCGCCGGCGGGTGGCCAGGCCGAGGCCATCCTCACCCAGGCCCAGCAGATGGCCGACCAGCTGATGGCCGACGCGGAGGTGGAGGCCCGCCAGCGGGTCGCCGACGCGGCCGACGTCGACCTGGTCGACTATGTACGGACGTACGCCCGGGTGACGCACGACCAGATGAAGGGCGTCCTGGACCAGCTCAACAGCCAGCTCGACCGGCTGCACGACCTGGCCAGCCGCGACGCGCACGGGGCTGCCTGGGACGCCGCGAGCCGCGACTGACCGGCTCCGAGGGGTGACCCGGCCGCCCGGTTCCGGGCGGCCGAGGGCGCGATGCCTCTCGGCTAGACTGACCTCTCGTGGCACTCACCATCGGAATCGTCGGTCTTCCCAACGCGGGCAAGTCAACGCTGTTCAACGCGCTGACCCGCAACAACGTCCTCGCCGCGAACTACCCGTTCGCGACGATCGAGCCGAACGTCGGTGTGGTGGGGGTGCCGGACCCGCGGCTGAAGGTCCTCGCCGACATGTACGGCTCCGAGCGGATCCTGCCGGCGACCGTCTCCTTCGTCGACATCGCGGGCATCGTGAAGGGCGCCTCACAGGGTGAGGGGATGGGCAACGCGTTCCTCGCCAACATCCGTGAGGCGGACGCGATCTGCCAGGTGACCCGGGTGTTCGACGACCCGGACGTCACCCACGTCGACGGAGCGATCAACCCCGGCAACGACATCGACACGATCACCACCGAGCTGATCCTCGCCGACCTCCAGACGCTGGAGAAGGCCCTGCCGCGCCTCGAGAAGGAGGCGCGGATCAAGAAGGAGTCCAAGCCCAGGTACGAGGCCTGGCAGAAGGCCTACGAGACGCTGTCCGAGGGCCAGGGCGTGTACGCCGCCGGGCTCGACCTCGAGCCGCTGCGCGAACTCTTCCTGCTCACCGCCAAGCCGTTCATCTATGTCTTCAACTGCGACCAGGACGAGCTGGGCGACGAGGACATGAAGACCAGGATGCGGGCGCTGGTGGCCCCGGCCGAGGCTATCTTCCTCGACGCCAAGTTCGAGTCCGAACTGGTCGAGATGGACGAGGACGAGGCCCGCGAGTTCCTCGCCGAGATGGGGGTCGTGGAGCCCGGCCTGGACGTGCTGGCCCGCGTCGGCTTCGCCACCCTCGGCCTGCAGTCCTACCTGACCGTCGGACCCAAGGAGGCCCGCGCGTGGACCATCCACCAGGGCTGGACCGCGCCGCAGGCCGCCGGCGTCATCCACACCGACTTCGAGAAGGGCTTCATCAAGGCCCAGATCGTCTCGTTCGACGACCTGGTGGCGTACGGCTCCGAGGCCGAGGCCAAGGCCCACGGCAAGCTCCGCCTGGAGGGCAAGGACTACATCATGCAGGACGGCGATGTCGTTGAATTTAGATTTAATGTGTAGTAGACCCCGTCCGACTCGGTATTTTGTGCCTTGGGTAGAAGCTGACCTGTAAGGGACCCGTCAGGCCGCGGCGCTGATTCGCAATTCGGACTGTCTCTAATCGTGACATTCGCCGACGAGCGGTTCAGGTTGTCGACGACGGGCTCTGCAGGGCAGCTCCTGCGAGATGCCGGACGTGCGTCACACGGGCCAGGATCGATTCCCGGTGGCAAGGCAACGGGGTTCTCAGGAAAGGGTCACCGGTCGAGGCAAGCTCAGGTTCTACGGCGCGGCCTCAATGATCTTCTCACCCTCACCGCCCCAGCATGAGATCCACGAGGATCGGCATAGCCGAGGAGGGATCGGGTCCTATCCTCCCGGATTCCAGTTCGGGGTCGGCTCGGCGAGCGATCTCACATGCGCTGTGTACGGCGTGGAATGGGAAGGTCGGTGCGAGCATCTTCTTTGTCACCAGCCCCAGCTTCTCGGTGAGCTCGTCAAGCTGCGTGGTGCTCAGCGTAGAGCGCTTGTCCTCGACGTGCCACCGCAGCCATGCTTCGAATTTGAGGTTCGACACGAGCAGCAGGATCGACTCGCGGGCGGCGAGCTGGCAGGCAGCCGGCAACGCATCGTGCTGGTCGACATCGACGAGGCAGACGCAGACGTCGTAATCTTTCTCGTTGCTCGCCGCCTTGTCGCGGATCTCGATGCACTTCCGGACGACCTTCATGGGGTCCTTGCCCACGGCGACCGCTTTCACGACAGCTGTCGCGCCCGCGTTGCGCAGATAGCGATTCAGGCCCTCGACGTACTGGGGTTCCGTCCGCGTTCCCTCGGTGACCACGAGGATGCGCCGGGCGGGCTGTCTCTTGGGCCTGCTGGTGCGCCTGCTTTGCGTGCGTGCTGCCACCCTCAGTGCTCCTCGGAGCCAACGAGCGCGGCCAGCGTGCTCGGCGAGAGCCGCGGCGTCCCGCCATACCGGCCGGTGAGATACCGCCGCTCTACATTCGCGTCGGGGTGCTTCGGGAAATCGGCGAGGCAGGTCAGCTCGGTGACCCCTTCGTAGGTCTTGTCAGTGAGCCAGACCTGCTCAGGCTCCAGCTTCACCTCGCTCAGTGGCGAGAGGACGTAAGATTCGTGGCTTGTGAAGATGAGCTGCGCCTGCCGGGTGTTGACCAGCGGATCTGCGAACGCGCCCAGCAGGACCTCGAGTAAATGGGGATGCAGGCTCGCGTCAATCTCGTCGACAAGGAGCAGCCCTCCCTCGCGCAGCGCCTCCAATGCCGGCACCGCGATGGCGAGCCAGGCGATCGTCCCGTCACTCTCATCTTGGATGGAGAACTCGGGGCACTTGTCGGCAGTGCCGCGATGGGTAAAGACCAGATGCCGTACCACCTGAGCGAGCAGGTCGTCGTTCAGGTCGCTGAGTCCGTCATCGTCTTCGTCGGTGGCAGGGGCACGGGGCGTGTCCTCCTCTTCGCGCAAGTCGCGGAGGAGTCGGCCGAGGGCACGGCGCACGCGCTCGGGGATGTTGGTCTCCTCGATGCTGACCTTCGCGACGCCAATGTCGGCGACTTGGAGGAGGGCTTCGAGGTCAGTGAAGGTGATGGTCCCCTCTGCAAGCGAGTCCGCGATGCTCGACAGGCGCGCCTCGCGATGGGAGTCCTTCACTAGGACGCAGTCGAAGCCGGAGGCCAGATCATGAGCCACCGGGTATAAGGGCGAGTCAGGCAGCAATAGCGCCCGGCTGAGCACGAGTTCACGCCCGGTCACCTCGATCTTTGCGCGTAGGCTCTGGTGGAACGTTAGCCTGCCCGTGTTCCGGTTGCGATCCAGCAGCGTTCGCCACCTCGAGCTCGGTACGTCGCGCAGCCACTCGCGCTTGACCCCGTCGTGGTCAACCTCAAAGCCGTACAGATGACGGCGTCCGTCGTGGATAAAGTCGAGCTCGTAGATGCTCGACGAGGTGCGCGCGGTTCCGTCGAGCAGGAACGGTGCCCGGTGCATCGACTTCGACGCCTGCCAGGCCGTGGCAGACAGACTGATCGCCGTAAAAGTGTAGCGGAGCGCATCCAGAACAGCGGACTTGCCGGTCGCGTTGCCGCCGAAGATCCCCGCGATCGGGTACGTCACAGCACCCCAGTCGTCGTCTCGTGGTCGAAGGGTCCGCAGCGACGGCCGCGCGAGATCGACCGTGATCTCGTCCCGGATGCTCTTGTGGTTGCGCACCGTGAAGCTAAGAAGAAGCATATGGCGACCCTAGCATGCTCAATACAGTCGTTCTTACGTTTTTCGAGCAAGTTGGCAGGTTGGGAAAGCAATGCGATGCTGGGTGCTTTGCGAGTTGAGGCTGATGCGTGGAGCGAGCCCCAGAGACCTGCGTCCACAGGGTTCTGTGTTGTGTGCTGATTGCTGTCCAGCACGATCAACTCCTCGTCATCATGCAGCGCCCTGCTCCCTCGTGCAGTGGGCTGCTCGGACGTAGGTGCCCTGCTGTGGTGTCGAGACAGGGTTGGTCGCCACGCACCTGTGTGAGACCGAGCTGCACTGGTTTGTGGGTCGATACGATCTCCCTCAGGGCGACGTGACGTCGACATCCTCACTCGAGTCGACATCGATGACCTCCGCCGCGCCCCTATCCGTAGGGCTGCTGCCGGGCCAAGCGCTGCGCCCCCGCTCGAGGCCCCCTGCTTCTTGCGCCTCGACATCAATACTCTCCTTGCAGGTCTGTCAAGTCTGGAAGCAAAGGGTCATGTGATGGATGGATACCCCGAGGGTGCTGCGGAGTCCGCGGCGCAGACGTTGTTACGCGCCATAATGCGGTCGATTTCCGATTTAACGTCCGGCGTTATTGACGCACTCCGTTATGCGATGGTCGTGTGATCGGATCGTTCGGCAGCAAGGACACTGAACGCATCTGGCATGAGCAGTACGTCAAAGGTGTTGATCGGACGGTGCAGCGCGCGACGCTACGGAAGCTCGAGCTGATCCATGCGGTGAGGGATGTCGAGGACCTCCGGGTCCCGCCGGGGAACCGCTTGGGGCGACTGGTCGGCGATCGTCATGGCCAGCACAGCGTCCGGGTGAACGCGCAGTGGCGGATCTGCTTCGTCTGGAGAGAAGGAGGTGCCGAAGATGTCGGACTCGTCGATTATCACTGATTCCGACCTGATCGAGCCGATCCATCCCGGGGAGATCTGATGCAGGACTTCATCGAGGGGTTCGGGATCACGCAGAACAAGCTGGCGGTGTCGATCGGCGTACCGCCGCGACGGATCAACGAGATCGTGCATGGCAAGCGGGGAATCACGGCGGACACGGCGATCCGCCTGGCCCGGTACTTCGGCACGTCCGAGGAGTTCTGGATGAATCTGCAGTCGAACCACGAGCTGCGACTTGAGCGCCGCGCTCTGCGGGACGCGGTCGCTGCAATCACGCCGCTGCAGACTGCATGACCGTCGACGCCGGTTGATTCCTGCATCGTGCCGACGGGCTCTGACGAGGCGAATCGGCTCCGGTGGGGCCCGGACGTCATGCTGACGCTGATCGAGCCGCGAGCTGTCACCGCGGTCAGTGTGGCTTGCGCTGGGCGGATCTTCCGGGGGAGGGCTTGCGACGGTCGAGTGCTGCGACCGTGATCCACGCGGCGGCTGCCGCGAGGACGGCCGCGGGCACGGCGTCGAGCCCTTGGCGTCCGACGAGCAGCGCCGCCAGCAGCACGGAGGAGAACAGCAGCCGGGTCCCGGCGGCCATCCCGGCGGCCGTCCCGACGGCGACCGCGAGCGTCGGGGACACGCCCAACCCGATGACGGCCAGCGTCGCGACCCCGACACCCAGGAAGATCGCCGGGAAGACCGGGCCGCCGCGGAATCCGGAACCGAGGCAGACGGCATAGGCCAGCGCCTTGGTGACCAGGACGCCGACAACGACGCCGATGGAGCTCTGGTTGATGATGTCGGGCACCGACGTCTGACCCGAGAACAGCACATCCTGCACATTGCCCCCGAGTGCCTGGGCCAGTTGTGCCAACAGCCCGATCGCCAGACCGCCGAGCAGCAGCAACCTCACCATGCCGTGGCGCCCGCGTCCGAAGCCCTCGAGCCGTGCCGCCAGGAGGCGTACCGCGGCGACGATCAGCGCCGCGACGACGCCGACGCCCACCGCCACGGCGAGGTCGAGGAGGTGCGTCCCCGCGTACATCGGCAGTCCCTGCACGTCAAGGGCCGTCGCACTGAGACCGCCCCAGCCGTCCAGCCCGATGAACAGGACGTAGCCGACCGCTGCCGCCACCAACCCCGGCAGGAGGGCCGGCAACAGCGCGGTGCCCATCGCCAGGCCGCTCTCCAGCAGGAGCATCCCCGCCACCAGGGGCCCGCCGAACAGCGCCGAGATCGCCGAGAACGAACCAGCCGTGCCGAGCACGGCCGCCTCTCGCTGCCTCAGCCTGAACAGTCGCGTGACCGCGACGCCGACGACCGACCCGAGCGCGACCAGCGGCGCCTCCGGCCCGAGGACGGCGCCGAAGGCAAGGGAGCCGACGGCGGCCAGCACGATGCCCGGCGCGAACTCGAGCGGCGTCGGGCCGCGGCCGAAACCCTCGAGCGGCCGATGGCCGCCGTCGCCGGGGAGCAATGTGCGTGCCGCCCAGACCAGTACGGCGCCCACGATCGGGAGTCCGATCACGAGGTACCACGGGGGTGACGGTGCGCCGAGAGCCTGCGGCAGCACGTCCCACAGTAAGTGCTCGAGTTCGTGCAGCATCGCCAGGAACAGCGCCGCCACCAGCGCGGCCGGTATCCCGATCAGCGCGCCCAGCAGGACGAGCCGGAGGTATGCTGCTCCGCTCATCCCTGCGCTTGCGGCCTCCCCTTGGGTCTCGGCCATCGGCCCCTCCTCCTGAGTCGGTCACCCAGGTTACGGTGCGCAGCCACGTCTCCTGCGACACCGCGGTCAGATGGGCGACGCCGTGCAGCGGACTAGCCTGCTGGGTGTGAACCGGGCCACTGATCACATCGCCGTCCGCGGCGCGCGGGTGCACAACCTCAAGGGGATCGATGTCGACATCCCACTCCAACAGCTCGTCGGCATCGCCGGCGTCTCCGGCTCCGGCAAGTCGTCGCTGGCCCTCGGGGTGCTGTACGCCGAGGGGTCGCGCCGCTACATCGAGGCACTGTCGACCTACACCCGCCGCCGGATGGCGCACGCCCCGCGGGCCGCGGTCGACTCCGTACAGCACGTGCCCGCGGCGCTGGCGCTGCGCCAGCGCCCCGGCGTCCCGGGGGTCCGCTCCACCTTCGGCACCTCGACCGAACTGCTCAACGTGCTGCGGCTGAGGTTCTCCCGGCTCGCCGCCCACCGGTGCCCCAACGGGCACCGGATCGCCCCCACGCTCGACGTGGCGGCCGAGACCCCGATCACCTGCCCGACCTGCGGCGCCACGGTGACACCTCCCGGGGCCGAGGCGCTGGCGTTCAACTCCGGTGGCGCCTGCCCCTCCTGCACCGGCACCGGCGTCGTACGCTCCGTCGACGAGGCCACCCTGGTGCCCGACACCACGAAGTCGATCGACGAGGGTGCGGTCGCCTCCTGGCAGATGATCGGCTTCAAGGTGATGCCCCAGGTCGTCGCCGAGTTCGGGGTGCGCACCGACGTGCCGTTCGACGAGCTCACCGCGCGGGAGCGCGACATCGTCCTGCACGGGCCGGAGGAGAAGCGCCACATCACCGTCACCACGAAGACCGGCCGCTTCGTCGAGCTCGACTTCACCCTCCGCAACGCCCGGCTCACCGTCGAGGAGGCGCTGCGGACCGCGAAGGACGAGCGCGCCGTGCAGCGGATCGACAAGTTCCTCACCACCGGCACCTGTCCCGACTGCCACGGCACCCGGCTGTCGGTGGCGGCGCGGACGCCCACGATCGGCGGCCGCAACCTCGCCGAGGTCACCGCCCTCAGCCTCGACGAGGTGGTCGCCTGGGCACCGACCGTGACCGCCACCCTCCCGGCCGGGATGGCGCCGATGGCCGACGCCCTGGTCGCCACCCTGCTCGGGATGGCCCGTCGGCTGATCCAGCTCGGGCTGGGCTACCTCACCCTCGACCGGGCCGGCGGCACGCTCTCCACCGGAGAACTGCAGCGGGTCCAGCTGGCCCGCGCCGTCCGCAACGAGACCACGGGCGTGCTGTACGTGCTGGACGAGCCGTCGATCGGGCTGCATCCGGCCAACGTCGACGGTCTGCTCGGGGTGATGGGTGACCTGCTCACCGACGGCAACTCGGTCGTGTTCGTCGATCACGACGTCCAGATCCTGCGCGAGGCGTCCTGGCTGGTGGAGATCGGCCCCGGCTCGGGGACCGAGGGCGGCACGATCCTGGCCCAGGGGCCGGTCGCCGAGGTGCAGCGGTCGCCGGACTCGCTGCTGGCGGGCTTCCTGACCGGGGACGAGCCGGTGATCACCCGGGCCCGCGCCGCCGAGACGGACCTCTTCGCGGCCGGACGGATCCACCTGGAGGCCGGGGCCCTGCACACCGTCCACCCGCTGACGGTGGACATCCCGAGGGGACGCCTGGTCGCGGTCACCGGGGTGTCCGGCTCGGGCAAGACCACCCTGGTGCTGGAGTCGCTCGTCCCCGCCCTCGTCGCCCGGGCCGGCGGACCGGGGAACGCGAGGCTCACCGGCCCGAGGTCGCGTCGGGTGCGCGCCGGCGGGGCGGGTCCCGGCGTCGTGGGTCCCGGCGGTGCGAGGGGCAATGGCGCGAGGGCCCGGCTGCCCCAGCACGTCAGGGTGCTCGAGGCCGAGGGGGTCTCGCGGGTGCACATCGTCGATGCCACCCCGATCGGGGCGAACGTACGCTCCACCGTCGCCACCTACTGCGGGGCGTACGACGACCTGCGCAAGGCGTACGCCGCCACAGACGACGCGGCCCGGCTCGGGCTGACCGCCTCCGACTTCTCCTACAACACCGGCTCACTGGCCTGTCCGCGCTGCGAGGGCACCGGACAGGTCTCGCTCGACGTGCAGTTCCTGCCCGACATCGACATCCCGTGCCCGGACTGCGACGGGAGGCGCTACGCCCCGCGGGCGTACGAGATCCGCCGTGGCGGGATCGCCCTGCCGGACCTCCTCGGGCACACCGTCCGGCAGGCCCTCGAGGCGGTCGGCGACCTCCCGCGGGTGCATCGCCGACTCACCGCGCTGGCCGACCTCGGGCTCGGCTACCTGACCCTGGGCGAGGGCACCCCGGCGCTGTCCGGCGGGGAGGCCCAGCGGCTCAAACTCGCGACCGAGCTGCACCGCGACCAGTCCGGCGCGGTCTTCGTCCTCGACGAGCCCAGTGTCGGGCTGCACCCGCTGGACGTCCGGACGCTGCTCGAGGTGCTGCAGCGGCTCACCGACAGGGGCGCCAGTGTCATCGTCATCGAGCACGACCTGGACCTGATCGCCAACGCCGACTACGTGATCGACATGGGCCCGGGCGGGGGCGACGCCGGCGGGCGGATCGTCGCGGTCGGCACCCCCGACGAGGTCGCCCACCACCCGGCCAGCATCACCGGGCACTACCTGGCGCGGCATCTGGGCGGACCTGTGGGGGCAGCTGCGTCAGTGGCGGACCAGCCGCGGGGAGATCGTCCGCGCGCCTGAGACGGCGACCCGCGAGCCGAGTTCCCGGTCGGCGGTGGCCACCCGCAGCACGATGTCGGGATCGGCGGCGAGCCCGGCCACGACAGCCACGATCGCGTCGTCCCCGGCGCCCTCCGCCGCGACCACCCGGACGCCCGGGGCGGCCGCCTCGACAGTGCGGGCCCGGCCCTCGGTGACCAGGACGAACTCCGGACACCAGGTCGCCCCGGGCAGGTCGAGGTCCTCGGCCGCAAGGCCGCTGCCGACCAGACCGGCGAGATGGTCGCGCAGCCTGACCGTCGCGCCGTGGCGGTCCTGCCACCATCCGTCGGGTCGTGAGCCGACCACATTGGCGGCGTCGACCACCACGACCAGCCGGCGCAGCATCGTCCGCAGCTCCGGCAGGGCGGCCGCGAAGGCGGGCAACAACGGGTAGCGGTCCACCGCGGCGAGGTCGATCCAGGCCAGTTCGTGGCTCTCCGCGTCGGTCACCGAGGGCTGCCACGCCGCGACCGCCTCGGCCACCACCGTGGTGTACGACCAGTCGGGGTGGGTCAGCACCCGGTCGGCGCGGACCCGGACCGCCGAGGTCACCAGTCCGGCCTCCTCGACCGCCTCGCGCAGGCCGCCGGCGACCGCCGACTCCGTGCCGGTGAGCGCCCCTCCCGGGATGCCCCAGGTGCCGCCGTGGTGGGTCCAGTCCGCCCGGTGCTGCAGCACCATTTGGCGCCCGCCGTCGGTCCGGCGCCAGACGAGCAGGCCGGCGGCGCCGTACAGGCCCCAGTGCTTCTGACCGCAGCCGCACTGCACCCAGCCGTCCCCGGGCAGGCGACGCCGACGGAGATCGGGCGGGAGGTCGGCTCGGCCGGCCCGGGCGGGGTCGGGGACAGCGGGGGACATGTGCGCACCCTAGTCGGCCGGCGAGCCGGGTCAACCGTCGGGGCGGGCCGCTCGCGCCGGGTAGGCTCGCCGGGCGTGACAGATCCCGAGGACGATCCGTGGGCCATGCAGCTCGTCGTACGCCGCGACCGGCACCGGCCGACGCGGGAGATCGACGTGGCCGAGGCCGGCGCCCGCGCCGTCGTGGCGCTGCTCGCCGATGAACGCTGTGAGCCCGGCGGAGCCTGGCACGACGCCACCGCGTACTGGTCCGACGACCGGATCCGCAAGCTGGTCCGCCGCGCCGACGGCAAGCGCTGGGACGACGCGCAGGCCCTCGACGGGGTGACCGTCTGCCAGCCGGGACCGGACGGCTTCGCCACCGCCGCGGTGCGGGCGTACGTCCCGGCCCCGGTGCGGACAGTGCCCAAGCTGCTGGCCCGGCTCCAGGTGTCCGGCACGCAGTTCGGGACTGAGGGGGAGAGCCTCAGCGACGCCGCCGTCGTGACGATCGAGGTCAGCCCGCTGATCGCGATGACGAGCGGCAAACTCACCGCCCAGTGCGGTCATGCCGCCCAGCTGGCCTGGGACCTGATGGACCGGTCGGCCCGGGAGCGCTGGCGCAGCGACGGCTTCCGGGTACGGGTGGAGCATCCCGACGCCGTCACCTGGGCCGCCACCCGCCGGCCCGTCAGCGTGGTCGACGCCGGATTCACCGAGCTCGACGGCCCGACCGAGACGACCCGGGCCCACTGGGCCCGCTGACCCCGACCTCGACCGGGCCCACTGGGCCTGTTGGCCCGGGCGGGCGGAGGCGCGCCGACGACCAGCGGCCGCCCGGTCACAGGTGACCGCTACCGTTGCTCGAGGGTGGGACAGCCGCGACCGAGGAAAGGAACGACCCGTGACAGGTCTTGAGGAGGGTGCGCGGGACGACGGTGTGAGCGTCGAGGACTTCAAGGCGGTCTTCCGGCGTCATGCGGGCGGGGTCGCGGTCGTCACCGCCCTCGGGCCGGACGGCCCGATCGGCTTCACCGCCACCTCGGTGATCTCGCTGTCGGTCGACCCGGCCTACCTGGCCTTCTCCGTCAACGCGCACTCCTCGGCACTGCCGGTGATCGAGATCGCCGACAGCGTCGTGGTCAATGTGCTCTCGGCCGACCAGGCCGCCGTGGCCGACCGGTTCGCCTCCCGGACACAGGACCGGTTCGCGGGCCCGGAGATCCGGGTGCTGCCGACCGGGGACGTGGTGCTGACCGGCTCCACCGGCTGGGTCCAGGGCCGGATCGAGCAGCGCGTCCACGTCGGCAACAGCCTCCTCGTGGTGGTCCGGGCCCTCACCGCCGGACTGGGGCAGCACACCTGGCCGTTGGTGTACGTCGACCGGACCTATCACCGGCTCGGCGAGGACACCCGGCTGGGCTGAGCAGCCCACGCGACCGGGCGTGATCGGTGCGGCCCGGCGGGGTCAGGCCCGGCGGGGTCAGGCGGACGCGCCGACCGCGGCGAGCCGCTCGAGTGTGGCCGGCAGGAGCACGTTGTTCTCCTGGTGGATGTGCAGGTGCAGGTCACGTTCCATCGCCGCCAGCCCCGTGTACAGCTTCTCGTAGGAGACGCACCCGTCCGCCGGGGTGCGGTAGCCGCCGGTGATCGCGTGGAGCTCCTGGAAGATGCCCCCGACCACGTTGTGCTCCTTGAGCAGGGCCCTGACCAGCGGACCCAGCGGGCCCTGGGACGTCATCGTCTCGCCGGTCAGCTCCAGCCGGGTGATCGCCGGGAAGATCACCTGCTCCTCGCGGGTCAGGTGGGGCTCGAGGTCCGCCTGTGCGGCGCGGTAGAGCTCCAGCACCCGCGCCAGCTCGGGATGATGCTCGCGGTGCACCCGGGCGACCTTCTCGGCCAGGGCACGCAGCCGCGGCAGCTCCTCCCACAGGTAGGCGTGGTGGGTGTCGACGATGTCCTGGGCCAGCGCGGACAGGGCATCGGGCCTGCCGGCCGCCCCGTCACCGGTGTCACCGGGTGTGGTCGCCGGCGATGCCGGCTCGGGGGAGGGGGAGGCCAGGGCGGCGGTCACCTCGTCGAGGTCCAGCCCGGCCTGCTTCACCGCGCCGGCGAGCGTACGGCCCCCGTGGCAGCAGTAGTCCAGGCCGAGTTCTTCCAGCACGTGGGCCCGCCGGGTGTCGGCGGTGACGAGATCCGCCAGAGTGGCCCGGACATCGATCCGGTCGGCGGCCGGTCCGGTCCGGGCGATGGTCGTCGGTCCGGGCCCGGCGGCCGGGTGACTGTCGGCGGGGGTCGTGCGAGGGCTGTCGGGGTCGGTGGTGCGGGTGACGGTCATGGTCCATCCGTTTCTGCGATCAGGTCGGGGGAGGTGCCCGGTCCGCATCATCGGCGTCCGGACACCCTCGACCGTACGGACCTGCCCCGTCGTGGTCCTTGACGTACGTCAAGCGCGCTTCGTCGTGCCCCGACTGTGCTCCGTGACGCCCACTCGGCCGCGGTCCGTGACGCCCATTCGGCCGCGGTCCGCGACGCCCACACGGCACAGCCGCCGGGCTCGGCCATGGGCACGGTCCCGGTGTGCCACGATGACTCACATCCGGTCGGCCCAGCAGCCGCCGGAGTGTCCGCACCTCCGCCCGGAAGGAGCCGTGATGACCGGCCAGGCCTCCCCGCTCGAGCATCTCTCACCGGGGTACTTCGCCCTGGTGATGGCCAGCGGCATCGTCTCGGTCGGCTGTGCCCAGCGCGGCTGGGCGGTCGCCTCGCTCCTGCTGCTGGGGCTCGCGTCGGTGGCGTACGTGACGCTGGTGGCCCTCAATCTGGTCCGGCTGGCCCGGCACCGGTCGGCGATGGCCGCGGACGTCCGCAACCCGCGCACCGGTTTCCAGTTCTTCACCTTCGTGGCCGCCACCGATGTGCTCGCCGTCGCGATCGCCGGCCACGGTCCGGTGGGGCCGGGGGCCGTGCTGCTCGCGGTGGCGGCGACCGTCTGGGCGATCCTCGGCTACGCCGTCCCCGCAGCGGTCGTGCTCGGCAACCCGCAGCGGCCGATCATCCGCTCCGCCAATGGGTCGTGGCTGGTCTGGGTGGTCGCCAGCCAGTCGGTCGCGGTCGCGTCCGCGACCCTCGAACCGCACTTCCCCGCCGCCCGGCAGTGGCTGGCGATCGTGGCGGTGCTGTCCTGGTCGGTGGGCGTCATGCTGTACGCGGCGACCGCGCTGTTCCTGTCGCTGCGACTGCTGGTCTACCCGCTGGAGCCGCACGAGATGGATCCGGCCTACTGGATCTCCATGGGGGCGGTCGCCATCACGGTGGTCGCCGGGGCACGGATCGTCGAGATGGACAGCGCCCCGATGGTGGACGCGGTCCGTGGCCTGGTCGCGGGGCTGGCGGTGCTGATGTGGTGCTTCGCCACCTGGCTGATCCCGGCCCTCGTCGGGGCGGGCGTCTGGCGCCACGTGGTGCACCGCGACCCGCTGCACTACACCCCCGCCTGGTGGAGCATCGTCTTCCCGCTCGGGATGTACGGGGTGGCCGGGATGTACCTCGGCCGGGCCGACCGGCTGCCGATCGTGGAGTGGATCGGCACGACCTGGATGTGGGTGGCCGTCGCGGCGTGGAGCGCCGCGTTCGTGGCGATGGTGGCGTCGTGGGTCAGCGCAGTACGGCGCCGGCCCGTGCCATCTCGCTGAGGGCCGAGCTGCCGCGCGTCGGGTCGACCGCGGCGATCTGGTCGGTCAGGACGGTGACGTCGAACCCCTCGGTCAGCGCGTCGAGGACGGTGGCCCGGACGCAGTGGTCGGTGGCGACCCCGACCACGGTCAGGTCGGTGATGCCGTGCTCCCGCAGGGCCGCGGCCAGCGGTCGGTCCGTGCCGGGGACGGTGCCCTCGAACCCGGAGTAGGCCGCCCGGTGCTGACCCTTGCGGACCTGCAGCCGCGGCAGGTCGGGGTGCTCGGCGAGCATGCTCTCGACCAGCGGCGCCAGCTCCGCGCCCCGGCTGTCGGCCCGGCAGTGCACCGGCCAGCTGTCGACGTAGTCGGGCGTCGTGGACCAGTGCGCGCCGGGGTCGATGTGCCAGTCCTGGGTGGTGACCAGGACGGCATAGTCGGCGGCATGCGCCGCCAGGTGGGCCCGCATGTGCTCGTACGCCGCCGTGGCACCGGCCACGCCGAGGGAACCGCCCTCGGTGAAATCGTTCTGGGCGTCGACGATGAGGAACGCCGTGGCTGACATACCTGGAGTGTAGGTCGGGCCGCCGGATGGCAGGCCGTCACCGGATCTGGGTACGCGGGGTGCTGGCGGATCAGCGGCGCGGGTGCCACCGGATCGGCGGTGCGCGAGGTGCTACCGGAACGGTGGTGCGGAGAGACGACTACCGGATCAGCGGTACGAAGGAGTAGAGCCCGTGCCTGGAGTCCTCGACCGTCCCGGTCGGGCTGCGGCACACCCGGTGCATCACCGAGCGGACGGGGATGACCATGATGCCGCCCGGGGCCAGCTGCTCGACCAGGTCGCCGGGGATCTCCGACGCCTCCGCCGAGACGAGGATCCGGTCGTACGGTCCCTCGTCGGGCAGGCCGAGGACGCCGGGCACCGCCTGACGGATCTCGGCCCAGGGCAGATCCAGCCCCGCCAGGGTCGTGGTGGCCCGTCGGGTGAGATCGGCGATCCGCTCCACGCCGAGCACCCGGCCGGCCGGGCCGACCAGACGGGCCAGGATCGCGGTGGTCCAGCCCGAACCGGCCCCCACATCGAGCACCCGCATGCCGGCGCCGACCTCCAGCAGCTCGAGCATCGCCACCACGGTGGACGGCTGGGAGTTCGTCTGGCCATGCCCGATCGGCAGCGGCAGGTCGACGTCCGCGTACGGTTGCGCACCCTCGGGAAGGAACGGGGTGCGGCCGAGTTCCCGCATCACCCGCATGATGTCGGAGACCGTTGCCGGCTTGCTCACGAGATCCGCTCCGGGTCGTTGCCCGGCGTGGCGCCGGGTCCTCACGACCAGCGTACGGGCGACTGTCGGGGCCGGACAACAGCCGGTCGTCCGATCACCACCTGCCTGCCGTGACCGGGGTGGCATCCGGTGACCGGGGTGGCTTCCGGTGACGCCCGGGACACGATCCCCTGGGACATAATGGCCGCATGCCGGAAGCTCCCGAGCTGGATGCCGCTGCCGCCTTACTGCGTGATCACGCCGCGGGCCGGGTGATCGAGCGCGTCGACCTCGCCTCGTTCTCCGTGCTGAAGACGGCGGAGCCGCCGCTCAGTGCCCTGGCCGGCAAGCGGATCACCGAGGTCGGCCGGCGCGGCAAGTTCCTGCTGATCGGCTGCGAGGACCTCCACCTGGCGGTGCACCTCGCCCGGGCCGGTTGGCTGCGCTGGCACACGACGAACCCGAAGACCCCGGTGCGGCCCGGCCGCAGCCCATTGGCCCTGCGTGTCGTGCTGGACGACGGGGCGTCGTTCGACGTGACCGAGGCCGGCACCAAGAAGGGGGTCGCCGCGTACGTCACCGCCGACCCGGAGTCACTGCCCGAGATCGCGACCCTCGGGCCGGAGGCGGGTGGGCTGTCCGTCGAGGACCTGGCCGCGATCCTGGCCGGCTCCTCGTCGCGGCTGAAGACCGTGCTGACCCAGCAGTCGGTGATGGCCGGCCTCGGCAACGGGTTCTCCGACGACATCCTGCATGCCGCGCGACTGTCCCCGTACGCCACCGCCAGGACCCTCGACGCCGAGGAGGTCACCCGGCTGCACGCGGCGATCGCCGAGGTGCTCGGGCGCGCCGCGGCGGCGCTGGCGGGCCAGCGCCTGGACCGGATCAAGGACGTCAAGCACGCCGGCTACCGGGTGCACGCCCGCACCGGCCTGCCCTGCCCGGTGTGCGGCACCGACATCGCCGAGGTGTCGTTCGCCGAGAAGTCGCTGCAGTACTGTCCGTCCTGCCAGACCGGTGGACGCCGGCTCAGCGACCGGCGGATGGACCGGCTGCTGAAGTGAGCCGAGGCGCCGGCCGCGGAGTCCCCGGGGCGGCACAGGAACGTCGGGTCCGCTGCTCAGGACCGATCGGCAGCCGGGTCCACTGATCAGGACCGCTGGTCACGCCCCGCTGATCAGCGGCGGCGATCAGGACCGCTGCTCAGATCCGCTGCTCCGGCGCGGCGACGGGCGAGGAGGGCGGTCCGGACGTCGTCGGCGAGCGGGCGGTACGTCGCCACCAGCAGCACCAGCGCGGTCGGCACCAGGAAGACGAAACCGATCCACAGGTAGCCCGCTGCGCCGATCATCCCACCGAGGAAGAACAACCCGACCAGCGAGGCGTGCATGGTCAGCTTGGTCCGGTCCCCGACGACCGGATCCGCATCGGCGAGCCGGTTGCGGTAGGCCATCTTGCCGAGTTCGATGCCGATGTCGGTGACCATGCCGGTGACGTGCGTGGTCCGGATCGTGGCACCGGAGATCTTGGTGATGGTGGCGTTCTGCAGGCCCATCGTGAAGCAGAGCACCGCGATGAACACCAGGTGGCGGTACTCCCAGGTGAGCGCCTCGGCCAGCAGCCCGAACAGCAGCATCATCCCGCCCTCGACCAGCAGCACATTCGCGTAGCGGCTGTGCAGCCCACGGCGCCGGCCCCAGTTGAAGATCAGCGCGCAGCCCATCGCCCCGGCCACGAACGAGGCGATGGCGATCACACCGCTCAGCACCACCGCCGGGCGCCACAGCACGATCGCGTCGGCGACCGTGGCGGTGAGCCCGGTCATGTGCGAGGTGTAGACACTGACCGCCACGAAGCCCACCGAGTTGAGGATGCCGGCCACCAACGCCAGCAGCAGGGCGAGGTGGCGGTTGAGCTCGGGGGTCCGCCGGGCGCCGGCCACCTCGAGCAGATAGTCGGCCATTCTGGTGCGCACGTGGGACCTCCTCCCGATGCCGATGTGCGAGGACATCTTCGCCCCTGGACCGCGGTCGCAACAGTCCCGCGTGCCACCTGGCTGGCAGAGGTCGGCACTGTGTCGGTCGGCCCCGGACAGGAACAGCCGTGCGTGCCACCGGGGTGGCAGAGCGCGGGCGTAGGCTGCCCGGATGGATCGAGCCGACACCGAGCCCCCGTCCGACACCGCCGGCACACCGGTCCCGGCCGCCACGTCCGTCCCGGCCGGCTGCCTGGTCGTCTTCGGCGGCCGCAGCGAGATCGGGCTGGCCGTCGCCCGGCGTCTCGCCCCGGGACGTACGGTCGTGCTGGCCGCCCGGCCCGGCGACCTGAGCGATCCACGACAGCAGTGCCTGGACGCCGGTGCCGCCGACGTACGGATCGTCGACTTCGACGCCGACGACACGGCCGCCCATCCGGGCCTGGTCGACCGGATCGAACGCGAAGCCGGTCCGATCGGGGTCGCGGTGCTGGCGTTCGGGATCCTCGGCGACCAGACCCGTGCCGAGTCCGACGCCGGCGAGGTGGTGCGGATCCTGCACACCGACTTCGTCGCCCAGGCGAGCCTGCTGACCGTGCTCGCCGACCGGATGCGGGCGCGCCGGTCCGGCGCCCTGGTCGCCTTCTCGTCCGTCGCCGGGGTCCGGGTGCGCCGCGCCAACTACGTCTACGGCTCCGCCAAGGCCGGTCTCGACGGCTTCGCCTCCGGACTGGCCGATGCGCTGCACGGCACCGGGGTCCACCTCGTCATCGCCCGCCCGGGCTTCGTGATCGGCCGGATGACCGCCGGGATGGCCCCGGCGATCTTCGCCAGCACCCCCGACCGGGTGGCCGACGCGGTCGTCGCGCGCCTCGCCCGGGGGAGCGGGGTGGACCTGTGGATCCCCTGGCAGTTGCGGGTGATGTTCTCGGTCGCACCGTACGTGCCCCGGGCGGTGTGGCGCCGGATGCCTCGCTGACGGATCGGCGCGGATCCGACCGCGACGCCGAAGTCATGGTCGGCGACCGGTCCGGGCGACTACCGTGAGGGTATGCGGGAACAGCAGGAGCGGCCGATCGGCTACTGGGCCAAGCATCTCGACTCCCTGATCAACCAGGCGTTCGAGCAGGCCCTTCACGACGACGATGTGACCCGGCGACAGTGGCAGGTGCTCAGCACCCTGACCTGGGGCGCCCGGAGTGTCGCGAGTCTGCGCGAGACCCTGGGGGCCTTCCGCTGCGACGAGGACGATTCCCTCGAGGACGCCCTGGAGGCCCTCGACGGCCGCGGCTGGATCGGCGACGACGGCGGCCTGCTCTCGCTCACTCCGGCCGGGGTGTCGGTGCACGACGAGGTCCACGGACACGTCGAGCGGGTCCGGGAGGACCTCGGCCGCGACATCAGTGATGCGGACTACCGGACCACGGTCGACACCCTGCGGCGGATGTGCGACAACCTGGCCGCAGGTCTGCCCCGGAGTGACTGAGCCGGCCGGGCCCACGCGCCCGGCAGGTGATCCGGGGGCCGCGCCACGGGTCGGGCTGGTCCTCAATCCCCACGGACGCCGGGCGGCCCGTGCCCGCCAGGAGCTCACTGCTGCCCTCGCCGACGTGGACGCGCCTGCCCCGACCGTCCTCACCACGACCGTCGACTCCCCGGGGGCGGACCAGGCCCGGCGGCTGCTCGCCGCGCAGGTGGACCTCGTCGTCGTCGCGGGTGGGGACGGCACGGTCCGTGAGGTCGCCCGGGTGCTGGCCGGCACCGGTGTCCCGCTCGGCATCATCCCGACCGGGACCGCCAACATCGTCGCCCGCAACCTGGCGCTGCCGCGTCGGGACGTACGGCGCGCCGTCGCGCTCGCGCTGACCGGTGCGGAACTGCGGATGGACGTCGGGCTGGCCCGGATGCGTACCGGACACAGGGGGCCGGTCGAGTCGGCCTTCCTGGTGATGGCCGGGATCGGCCGTGACGCGCAGACGGTCGCCGCCACCGGCGTACGTCTCAAGCGCTGGCTGGGCTGGCTGGCCTACTTCGCCGCCGGGATCCGGCACGTGCTGCGCCGCCCGCTGCCCCTCACCGTCGACCTGGACGGCTGCCCGCGCAAGGCGCGGACCTGGACCGTCCTGTTCGGCAACCTGCCCCGGGTCCCCGGCGGGATCGCGGTGTTCCCCGCGGCGGTGCCCGACGACGGGATGCTGGAGACCCTCGAGCTGCCGTTGCGCAGTCCGCTCGACTGGCTGGTGGTGGCCCGCAGCGGGCTGTCCGGCCGGCCGTGCCGGGGCCCGGCCCTCACGTACGGGCGGACGGCCCGGGCCCGGGTGACGTCGGCGGCGCCGCTGCCGGTCCAGCTGGACGGTGACGTGGTCCGCGACGTCCTCGATCTCGAGGTCGGTCTGCTGCCGGGAGCCCTGACCGTCCGGCACGGCATCGGCGTGCCGCGGATCGCGTCCGCCACGGAGACCGGCGTCCTACACTGAGTAGCAGACGGTGCGTCGTCGCGGCCGGGTCGTCACAGGCAGGTCATCGCAAGCGGGTCGCAGCAGGCGGTACGACGTACCGGCCGTGTGGTTGTCGGGCAGCGTGCTCACATTCGCACGGGAGGTTGTCATGTCCGCCGTCATCACCGATCGCTTCGCCGGTCGGACCATCATCGTGACCGGTGCCGGATCCGGCATCGGGAGGGCCACCGCCACCCGGTCGGTCGCCGAGGGGGCGTACGTCGTCGGGGTCGACCTGTCCGAGGAGCGGCTCAAGGACGTCGCCGAGGAGCTCGGCAGCCCCGGGTTCCGCTATGTCGTGGGATCGATCACCGACCAGGCGGTCGTCGACCGGGTGGTCGCCGAGGCCGGCCCCGAACTGTGGGGGCTGGTCAACAACGCCGGCATCATGGACGACTTCCTCACCGTCGCCGAGATCGACGACGACACCTGGCAGCGGGTCTTCGACGTGAACGTGACCTCGATGATGCGGATGAGTCGCGCCGCGATCCCGGTGATGCTGGCCCGCGGGTCGGGTGCCATCGTCAACATCTCCTCGGAGGCCGGCATCCGAGGCTCGGCCGCCGGCGTCGCGTACACCGCCTCGAAGCACGCGGTCATCGGTCTGACGAAGTCCACCTCGCTCTTCTACGCACGCAAGGGGATCCGCTGCAACAGCGTCGCGCCCGGCGGTGTCGCCACCAACATCCGGACCCGGATGGACACGACCGGCTTCACCGAGGTGATCGCTCCGTTGCTCGGCGCGATGATGGCCCCGACGGCGACCGCCGACCAACTCGCGGCCGCCATCACCTTCCTGCTGAGCGACGATGCCTCCAACATCACCGGCACCGTGCTGATGTGTGACGGCGGCTGGAGCGTCATCTGAGCCGGCCGAGGCGCCACCGACCCTGAGCCGGACCGACGCCGGAAGGCCGGCCGGACGATGGCCGGAACAACTCGGGCGACAGCGGTTCGGCGGAGGGGCCGGGGAACGACGCAGGAGCGCGGACCACAGAACGACGGACGGCGCCGGGGG
>NZ_JAYFNG010000018.1:0-9765 GCF_034933565.1 Raineyella sp. | reverse complement strand
GGTGGGTCCGAACGGGACGCGTTGCTCGCCGACGAACTGGGAGCCGACCAGCCCGCGGATCAGGGTGAGCCAGCGCCGGAAGATGATCCCGGCCCGGCGTTGGGCTTCGATGCGGTCGAGGGTGTCCCAGCCGTCGCCGAGGGGGCCGAAGTCGAGGGGGTTGATGCGGGCGCTCATGCCCGGGCCGACGGCGAACGGCTGGACGCCGAACGCGCGACACAGCGGTTCGTACTCGTCCTTGGGGTCGCCGAGGACAAACACCTTGTAGCCGAAGTCCATCATCAAGGTGGCGAAGTTCTTGGTGTTGGTGGACTTGCCACCACCGGGCTTCCCGAACGTGATCACGTTGGGGTTGGTGACCGGGACGGTGTCGTCGAGCACCCAGCCGAGCGGGTCCGCGTAGAAGCTGCCCCCGGAGAGTTCGTCGACGCCGATCTGCGCACCGGTGGGAGACAGGGGCGGGTTCGCGATGAACGGCCACCACGCAGCAGCCTGGTCGCTGGTCATCCGGTACTGGACGACCGGCGTGCGCGCCGGGCTCCATCCCCGACCCGGACGCCGCTGCCCCCGCCGCGGCGACGCGTGGAACAGGTACGGCTCTTTGCCTGGCCTCTCCGGTTCGGGCTTGGTGGGCAGGTCGTGGCCGAAGTCGGCGAGCAGTTGGGCGGTGGAACGCCCGCGGGGCGGCGTCCTCATTCGTCGGCCTTCCGGGTGAGGCCAAGCCCGAGGGGCAGGGTGGCGGCGGCGAAGCCGGCGTCCTGGGCCAGATCGAGGCGCAGGGGGGGCGAAGCCGGCGCGCCGGATGGACGCGTCGAGGCGGCGTCCGAACTCGGCGACGCGCATGGTCTTGGCGACGGTGACGCACGCGACCGCGTAGGGGCGGGTGAGGGCGTGGCCGGACGCGAGTTTCGCGTCGAGGCGATGGGCGCGGGTGACGTTGGCGCGGTCACGGGAGCGTTGCCGGATCTGGAGCCGGCCGCGGAGTCCCTCGCCCATGTCGGCGGCCCATTCGCCGGAGGCGGTCTGCCGGTCGGCGCGGCTGAACGGCAGGATCGGGAACACGACTGTGTAGGAGCGCCGCTCCCCCGGTTCGGACGGGGTGAGGACCGGGGCGAGGGCGCCGAGGCAGCCGCCCCGGTCGGGGAGCTTGATGGTGGAGCTGATCGAGTTCCATGCGTCGTGGGAGTAGTGCCGCATCGTGGTGTCGGCGCCGGAGGGTCCGGCCATCGCCCACGGCACGTCGGTGCACACCGTCGGGTCGGTCTGGTGGGCGGCGAGGGCATCGATGATCCCGGCCCGGTCGGCGGGCGCGAAGCCGGTCCGGACGGTGAGCGCCAGCTGGGGGGAGGTGAGCCAGGCGACGTCGGTCATGCCCATTCCGCCGCGCAACATGGCGGAGATCTCGTCGGCCAGCGCGTACAAGACGCGGGTGCGTCCCTCCAGGCCGCCGCCGAACTCGCGGGCCTGCTTCGCGATCCGGGTTTCGGGCACCACGAAGGTGACGAACGCTTCGGTGCGGACTGCGGCGCGGCTCAGGGCGGTGGCGAGTTCGTCGTTCATCCGGCGGGCAAGTTCGGGGCCGTCGGGACGCCTATGGGTCGCGATCCACTGCTGGCGTTCGGCGCCGTCGTCGGGGACGGTGCGGACCAGGAACACGACGTCGCTGATCAGGGACGCCCGCGCGGCGACATCGAGCAGTTCGGTGAGGCCGCGTCCGAACTGGTCGCGGCGGTCGCCCTCGGCCATGCCGACGCCGGGGTGACGGATCGCGGCGGTCATCGCCCACGTGCGCAGGCCGTGGTCCTGGATGATCGCGTACCGGGTCTGCGCCGGGCCCTTGGGGGCTCCGTCGTGGACCTCGATGCCGGTCATCACCCCGGGCAGGTCCGCGTTCTCTAGGGCCTCGGCTTTCCCGGTGGCGGCTTTGCTGCGCCACTGCGTCCAGCCGAACGCCTTACCGACGGCGAAACTGAGGCTGGCCAGCAGCCAGCCAGTGGCCGAGCGGCCGCGGACAGGGACAACGACCAGCACCGTGACCACGGCTGCGATCGCGGCGAGCTGGGCCGCGAGCAACCAGCGTTGCTGGTTGGCAGCCACGAACACGGGGATGACCGCGAGGGTCAGGGCCGCCAGCCGGGGGCCGGTCAATCCGAAGAAGAAGCCGACCCGGTCCGGGCCGTAGTCGTCGTACACCGCTGCCATGACGTCGCCCGTCGTCAGAAGGCCAGCGAGACGCCGGGTGGCGTCGCGAACGGCAGCGGGACGTCTGCCTCGGCGGGGCTGCCGCCAGCGTCGAGGGCTTGGGTCTGCTCAAGTTCGGCGACGCGGGTGGTTTCCGCGTGTCTGGCCCGGACGTGGCGGTCCTCGATCGCGCGTCGGTCCTGATCCAAGAGCGTCGGCTGCGACTCGGGTGGATCGACGTCCGGGTAGGTGTTGGTCCAGCCATCCATTGGGGCCTCCTGTCGGGTGGGGTGGCAGAGGCCACTTACCTCGCATAACGAGAAGGGATGGTGTTCCGTGGACAGCAAGAACGCCGGGAGAGCACGGTCGCCGCGCCTCGCCGCCGAACGCGCCCACGCGCACCGCAGGACGGCGACTGGCGCCGCGCGAGAAGCAGCCGCTGGTTCAACATGAAGGTGTCGCCAGCCATACTCCTCACGCACGTCCAGATCGGGTTGCGCCGGCTCTCCACCTGAAGTCGGCGCCACTCCCCGGCGATGGACGGCGAGCATGCGCCGTTCCTGGGCTGGTCTAATGGCTGCATGGCCGTCATCTCGAGGATCATGTGGACCGCTGCCGACGGGGGGCAAAGCCCGGACGAGCTGCTGCAGGGTGCCACCCGCGCTATCGCGCCGTGGGCATTGGAGTCGGACGAGGTAGATCTGCCCGAGTCGGGCGAGGTCACGTTTGAGCGGTCTGGAGTGGCCAATCCCGGTATTCGTACGGTGCGGGCGCAGCGGGTCGCGGAGCCGAGCGGCCTGGTCGTAGACGTCGAGGACGACGACGGGACCGGAGCCGTCTGGGGCGTGCACGTGCGGATCGCGGTCGCGGACGGGCACCTGCTGGTTTGGGTGGACAACACGCTGGAGTCGGAGACGGTCTCAGCGCCTGTGAGCGTAGGCCGGCCGCGGGTGGTCGACGCGCTGCTGGGCGTGGGCGATCGACCTAGGCTCGGTGCGAGTGCATTGCTGAGCGAGGCGCAAGAGATCTCTGCCGAGGGGGTCGCGGTCCTTGACGAGCTCCTCCAAAATCCGGAGCGCGCCCTGCCGGTCGTCGTCGTTACCTGTCCCTGGACGGGTTTCGACGACCACCTCCGGTATCGAGCTGGGAACCTCGCCAGGCGCCTGACCGGGCTCGCCACCGTCGTCATGCTGGACCCGGGGGCTCAGGACGCGCTGAAAGCTGCGCTACCAGAACGGTTGGGAGTCTGGGGCGGCGCCGTGCGCGTCTACGCACCCGGGAGTCTGGACTCCCCCGCCGCACACCGCCTTTACAGCGGCGACCTCCTAGGGCAGCGCGGGGTGGAGCCTATCGTCAACTGGGTCACCTCCCTATCGAGCCGTCGTCGCCCCGACCACCGCCTCCGCGCCGTCCATCATGCGGTGACGCAACCGGACCGGACGGTCTGGGCTGCCGAGGTCGAGGAGCTACGCAGGGAGCGCGACCAGTTCCAGACCCAACTAGACAACGAGATCATCGAGCGAGCCGAGGTGGAGGCCGAGCTTAACCGGGCCCTCGTGCTGGTCCGTCGTCTGAGGCAGCTGGGCTTCGAGTCAGGCATGGCGCAAGAGGTGACGCAGGCCGAGCAGGACGCCGAGCAGGCGGGCGAGACGCTCATGACCGTGAGCGAGGCTGTGGGTCGCGCCCGTGACGAACTGTCGGAGTTCCTCGTCATCCCCCATGGGGCGGACCGCGAACTCGACAGCGTTGACGCAGCGCCGAACGCGCTGGCGTGGGGCAACACGGTCTGGCGCGGGCTCGGCGCCTTGGCCGATTACGCCCGGGACGTGCGCAGCGGCGCGTTCTCCGGGGGGTTCTGGAACTGGTGCGTGCGCGAGGGCTCGTGGCCCGCGACGACGAAGAAGCTCGCCATGAGTGAGTCGGAGAGCGTCGAGAACAGCACAAAGCTGTTCAGCAAGCGCTGCTTCAAGGTCGACGAAGCGGTGGACCCTTCTGGCGAGCTCTACATGGGCGCGCACCTCAAGATCTCCGAGGGTGGCGGCTCCCTGGCACCCAGGGTGTACTTCCACGACGACACGGGTGGTAAGACCAAGCGCATGCACGTCGGGTTCATCGGGCCGCACTACTTGGTGCCGAACACAAAGTCCTGAGCGGCCGCGACCCCATGCTCTGGGGCGCGGATCAGAAGCGACATAGGGGTCCGTCGGACCCTGCGAGGCCTGCTTCCGCTGTTACCCCAGCCGCTCTGCTGGTTACGTGCATGGCTCGACGGCTTCTGGCGCATGCTCGGCGTCGACGACGCGCTGCGGAGGTCACTCGGCCCCAGCCGTCACGACCGGTCTGGAACGCGGTTGTTCGCGCTGATGGCGAACCGGGCAATCGACCCGAGGTCGACGCTGTCGGCGGCCCAGTTGGTCTGATGGATGTGGCGATCCCCGATCTGACGATCATGCGCCAGGGACCGGGCGCATCGGGCGCTGGAGGTTCTGACGACCGGGACGCCCAGGCACACCCGCTGGGCCGCCAGCGGACGTCCGATCATGCGCAGCGTGCAGCGAGCGCCGACAAGTCGGACGCATTTCCCAGTCCGGTGTCGCTGCCATCAGACAAGGCGACCCAAGAGCGCTGGGCGGCTGAGCTGAGTCGGACCAATCTGGCGGCGTTCCGCGAGCACCTTGACACCCCGGACGCCGGAGAGACGGGAGAGGTCGTGGCAGCTTTCAAACGAGTCTTCGAGTGCACAAGGGGCCACGAGCTCCGGGCATGACGAGATCACAGGGCCGCTACCTGGGCGACCTCCGCCACTTCGGAGGCGCTGGCAGCGCCCCTGGCGGCAGTTCCCCCTTGGGCTGCGGTGGGCGCCGGCGTGCCTGTGGGCGGCGTCGTGCCCGTTCCGGACCACGATCCGCCCGTCCCGGCGTCCGGGGGCGGGCCCCCCCAGCCGCCGTCGAAGCCGTTGTCCACGGTGGGGTCGTCGGGGTTGGTGGGCTCGCTGGTGGCGCCGTCGTCGTGACCCGACTGGCCGCTGCCAGCCCGAACGCCGCGGCGTGAGTAGTCGGGCGGGAAGTTGTTGTGCCCGACCCCCATCTGGTTGGTCTGATCGGCGCCCATAGCCGCGGCGGTCCCGCCGACGGCGGCCATGACGCCGATGCCGGTCGAGAGCGCCTGACCGACCGGGCCCATGCCCGCCGCGAATCGGCCGATCGTGGTCGCGGCGGCTCCGTCCTCGCCGGCGGTGCGTCCGGAATCGTCGGTGGTGGTGGCAGCGCTGCTGCCGGTCTGGCGTCCGGCGAGGACGCCGCCGATGCCACCGGCGGCAGCGAGCCCGGCGCGCAGAGCCGACCCGGAGGTGCTGCCGGGGTCGGTGAACGCGAACAGCTTGTAGAGGGCCAGCGGCGAGAAGGACGACACGCAGATGAGCACGACGCCGACGAACGCCGTCCCGATCGACTTGAGGACGTCGTCCTCACCGCCGACCGCCACCTCGGTAGTGATCCTCACGCCAATGCCGAGCGCGAGCACCATCAGCGGCGGGGTGAGGGCGGCGGCGTGGAACCAGCGGAACGACTTCCAGAACCAGCCGCGGCCGAAGTCGGTGACCAGCCCGGCCGCTGCGATCGGTGTGACCGCGGCCAACACGAGCAGGGAGGCGGCGCGGGCCACCATCACCAGGGTGTGTCCGATCGCGGCGAGCCACAGGAGCATCCCCATGATGCCGAGGATGACTGCGACGGTGCCGTTGGTGATGTCGCTGGCCGTGAACGGTTCCCAGGGTTCCCATTCGCTCCAGCGGGTGACGTTGAGCAGTGACTGCATGAGGGCCTTGGTCAGGCCGCTGCAGGCGGCGACCAGGGTAACGCCGTAGCCCACCCACGCGAACCACACGAACCCGAACTGGGCGGCGCCGACGAGGAGCCGGCCGATGCTGTGCCCGTCACGCTTGCCGAGGGCGACGCCGATCTGGACGAGCATGAGGATCCCGACCAGCGCGAGGGCGATCCAGAAGGTGGTCGCGTACAGCTCGCCGACCGGTCCGTCTTCGCCGAGGCTCGGGGTGAGGATGGCGTCCTCCAACTCGAGGACGGCCCGGAGCACCCACAGGCCGGCGTTCCAGAGCGCGAGCATGGCCGCGGTCAGGCTGTCGGTCACCACGTTGGCGATCGCGGAGCCGAGCAGTCCGAATGGATCGATGGGCATGGTTGCTCCTTCAGTTGGAGGCGACCGGCTGCCAGCCGGCCTCGACGGAGGCGTCCGAGCCGGGCCAGGTCGACGGGGCCAGTGCGGGTGTTGTGCCGGGGCCGATCAGCCATCGGTCGCCGGTCCACTGCATGCGTTCGCAGGTGCCGTAGCCCATGCGTGCCTCCGCCTTCAGGGCGGCGCGTACGTCGAGCAGCACGCACGCGACCACCCAATCAGGGCCGTCGGTCCCCTTGATCTGGATGGCCGCGGGGGTGACGCTGACCAAGGTTCCGGGGTCCAACTGGTTCGAGGACTGCCGGGCGTGGGTCAGGAACGACTGCACGTTGCGGGTCTGGGACCAGTCGGCGGCGCCGACACCGCCGGGCAAGGCCCAGTCGCGGTACACCTCGGTGGCCAACGGCAGCGACATCGCGGACAGCACGCGCACTTCGATGGCCGCCAGTTGGGCGGCCGCACCCTCGGGGGTGCGCGGGTAGCCGGACGGCACACCGCTGACGCCGACGGTCGTGGCGGCGGGCAGCCTGATCGCGCTAGGCAGGGCGATCGCCACCCCTGGCGTAAGGCCGGCGTCCTGGGCCACCGTCGCCATCGGCGCGGCAGCGATGACGTCTCGCCGCTGGGCAGGGTCGGCGTCCTGGTGAGCGCTGCTTTGGACGCCGTCGGGCGCGCTTCCCGCCGAGAAGCTGGACACCAGGGTGTAGCCCAGCCCGTACAGCAGGACGCCGCCCACCAGCAGCAGCCCCGCGAGGACGGCCAGCAGTTGAGTGCGCGAGAGCGGGACGACCTCGGCTGATCTCGCCGGGCGGGGTGGGCGACGGCGGAACATCAGTCGACGCAGCCGTCGCCGAGGATGCCGTTGAGCATCCCGTAGCCACCCATCAGAACCACGGCGAGCACCAGGACGCCAGCCAGGCCGATGATGCCGCCCTTCGAGAGGTGCGGGGAGTGCGTTGCACGTCCGACGAGGATCGCCCCGACGGACACCAGAGCCGCGATGCCGAACAGCCACAGTACGGACCACAGGACCATGCCCGAGATCTGGTCGGTGTAGGCGGCGACGCCTGTGGGCGCCACCGGACAGATCTCCAGCGGGACGATCAGCGGGTTCATGTCGGTTCCTTTCGGAGGAGGGCGAGGACGGTCTGGGCCGCCTTGAGGAGCGAGGCAGGCAACGGGTCGGGGGTCAGGCCGGTGACCTGCAGGCGCGGGTCGAGCGGGAAGGCGGCCAAGTGCACGTGCGCGGGCATCCCGGCTGCGGCGACCTTGACCGGACGCGGCCACCGCTTGGCCGTGGGCCCCACGACCACCCCGGGCGCGTCGCGGCCGAGGAGTTCGGCGCAGGACTCCAGGCGGCGGATCCCGGGCACGGTGGCATTCGTGACGAGGACGACGTCGTCGAGCGTGCGCAGCACTGACCCGAGCCACCCCGCGCCCGTTCCTGACACGGTCGTCCAGTTGGTGTCCACGAACGTCCACTCGATCGATGACTCGGTCGGCACCGGCACGGTCGCGTCGCCGGTGATGGGGCGCTCCAGCAAGACGTCGCCACGACTGCCGCGGCGCCACAGGCCCTCGGTCCCGAGTTCGGCATTGGCTGCGGCAGAGAAGCCGGACACCAACGGAGTGCAGCACTCCACCACCCGCGCCGGCACTCCGGCTGCAGTGGCCAGAGCCAGCGCCAGCGTGGACGCCCCCACTCCGCCGGCGCAGCCCACGACGGCGACCACCCGTTCACCTGGCGCTGGAGTCCAGACGGCTGCGCCTCCCCGGGCCGCGGGCGCGGACCGGGGCCCGTGGGTGAACTCGCCCGCCTCAATCGCGCGCCATGCCTCGCGAAGCTCTGCCACGCTGTGCGCGGTCACGACGGATCACCGCCCCGAGGGCGCCGATCAAGCAGTCCGGACAAGAGCATGGCCGGCGGCACCTTGGCCAGCTCACGTCTGGCCTTCTGAACGTCCCGGAGCCTGCGCAAACAGCCGTCCAGGTCGTCCAGCGTCTCCGGCTCCATGGCCGCGATCTTCAACAGGGCGGCCACGTCGGCCGGAGTGCTGGTCATCTCGACATCACCTCCGCCATCCCTAACGGGCCGCGCCCGTCATCGGTGGACAGTCAGCCGACCGCGCTCAGGTACTCGCCGGCGGCTTCGCTGAGGGCCGCCACGCAGCGAGCGGTGCGACGACGCACCGTCCGGGCGCACACGCCCCACTCCTGGGCCACAACGGCGCTGAGCTGTCGGCTCGACAGGCCGGCAACTCCGCCCTCGCGGGCATGGCCATCGGCCTGGAGCGTCTTCGCGGCCTCGATCAGGCTGACCAGCAGTTCCCGGTCCTCGTCGGTGATGACGTCCTCGGCGCACGCCCAGGCGAGCAGCTCGGCCAACTCGACTGCCGGGTCGTCGTCTTCGACGAGCCGATCGTCCGCCGGGTCGACGGGCCCCAACGAGACGGTCGAGAGGCGGCGCGGCTGATGATGCGTGGAGGCGCCGCAGTCGAGCAGCACGCCCTCACGCAGCTGGCCGGCGACCTTCGCAGCCACCCAGTGCGGCCGCCGCCACGGCAAGCCGCGGACCTCAACCCACAGCTGGGCGGCCAGTACCTCGTCGACCCGATCGTCGTTCAAGCCCAACCGACGCCGCACGCGCAAGGCGGTCGGCAGCAGGAACCACGCGAGCACCAATGCTGCATCCCGGTCGTCTGCCCCATCGAACGCCGCCAACCGAGCCAGACCCAGAAGGACGTCGTTGGCCAGCGCGGGTTCAGCCGCTCGCCGCCAGGCGTCGAGCCGATTCGGGTCGGCGACGACGCCGAGCCGGGGTTCGATGGCGACCCAGGTCGCCCAGTGTTCCGCGAGCACGGACTCCAACCGTTCGTCCTGCAAGCCCAACATCTCGGTGATGTTCATTGCCGTGGTCCTTCCGCGTGGTTATGCAGGAAGATCACCAATCGGACGTTGTTCCTTTCGTAGTCCACAGGGCTCCTCGGCATCGGACCGGGACCCACGACGCGGCCGACACCGACCAAAGCACCTAGTCGGCCGCGCGTTGCCCGCGTAGCCCCCGACACGTTTGACAGAGACGCGAGATGTGCCCATGCGCGCGAAGTCCGCCTCTTCACTTCACGGAAGCGACGCGGACTCCGTCGGCCACCCCCGGACGATTCGCGATAATCAGCGGGTGAAGAACGTGATCGGGCCGGGCGACGTGCGATATCCGGTCACGCCAGACGTCGAGCGACTCCTGCGCTCGATGGACCGTGGTGCGCTGCAGTCGCTCGTGCTCGAGATGGCGGCGTACAGCCCCGAGGCCATGCGCTCGCTGCAGCTGCGCGCCACACCGGAGGACGAGCCGACGGCCTCCGAACTCCTTTCGGCCGTGGACGCTGCGCT
>NZ_JAYFNG010000017.1:0-37654 GCF_034933565.1 Raineyella sp. | reverse complement strand
CCGCCTCGACCACCGCCTCGGCCCCCTGCCCCCAGGCCTCGGCGGCCGGAGCCAGGGCGTCGAGCATGGTGCCGTCGCCGGGGGCGGCCGACCCGAGGTCGGCGAGGCCCGCGACCTCCGCGCTGAGCGCGCCGCCCCAGCCGTCGCCGCGCTCCAGCGCCTCGGCGGCCCGGAGCAGCCCCATCGCGTACAGCGCTCCGGAGCTGCCGCCGACCTCGCGCCGGACGATCCAGGACAGATGCCGGAGCAGGTGGTTCGCGTCGCCCTCGATCGGGTCGTCGAACCAGCCGTACGCGCCGCGGGCGAGGGCCTGGCCGAGGTCACCGTCGCCGACCTGCTGGTCGAGGTGGGTCAGCTCGGTCTCGCTGTCCAGGACGGCCCGGCAGGCGACGTCGATGGCACCCCGGACCCGGGCGTCCGGGGTGCCGCGGTCCTCTGGGCCGGCGACCGCCATCGGCACCGCCACGGTGGTGATCACCGGCGCGGTGGCGACATCGCGCCCCGGCCAGGCGAGGCAGCCGGTGGGCGCGTCGAGTGCGGCCAGCACGGCCTCGCCGGTCTGCTCCAGCGGCAGGAGGCTGACCGAGACCCCGGCCATGTCGAGGCTGGTCATCACCTGGCCGCAGTAGAGCCGGACCACCTCGATCCGGCGCAGCTGCAGCTCCCGGACGACGGCCCGGGCGGCGATCGACAGCTCGATCGGCGGTGTGGCACCGGCGCCGCCGACGAGGGCGACCACCCGGGCGCCGGCCCGGATACCGCGCTCGGTGGCGATCCGCGACACCATGATGTGCACCAGCTTGTCGGCCTCGGTGGCCCGGATCCGGCGGACGCCGGGCTCGCCGTGGATGCCCAGGCCCAGCTCGACCTCGTCGTCGCGCAGCTCGAAGCTCGGCGCGGTGAGGCCCGGCACGGTGCAGGGCGACAGCCCTGCGTTGACGGTGCCGATCCGGGTGGCCGCCGCCCCGGCGGCGGCCCGCACCTCCTCGAGCGGACGGCCCTGCTCGGCGAGCGCGCCGGCGACCTTCTCGACCAGGACGGTGCCGGCGAGCCCGCGGCGACCGGCGTTGTCCTCGGTCTCGGCCAGCGCGACATCATCGGCCACGAAGACCGTCTCGACCCGGTAGCCGTCGGCCCGGGCGAGCTCGGCGCCGAGCTGGAAGTTGAGCCGGTCGCCGGTGTAGTTCTTCACCACCAGCAGGCAGCCCGCGGCCCCGGTGACCGCGCGGATCGCCTGGTAGACCGCGTCCGCGCCGGGGGAGGAGAAGATGCCGCCGACCACCGCCGCGGTGAGCATGCCGGTGCCGACGAAGCCGGCGTCGGACGGGTCGTGGCCACCGCCACCGCCGGTGACCACGGCCACCGGGACGGAGTCGTCGGCCGGGCCGGTGGCATGCCGGTCCGCGCGGACGACGGTCGTACGGTCCTCCAGCAGACTCAGCCCCGGCTGCACCAGGACCAGGCCCTCGAGAGCCTCCTGCACGACATCGGACGGGTCGTTCAGCAGTTTTGCGGACATGACACCCACCATGGGCACTGCCGGGCCCGGTGGCAAGCAGTTTCGCGATGTGTCCGGGCCGACACCCCGCGGTCGACACCCCAGCAGGCGGCGCCCGGCACTCAGCAGGCGGCGCTCAGCCGACGACGATCAGCCACTCCCCCTTGACCCGGCGGCTGACCCGGGTGCGGGCGACCTCGGCCACCTCGCCGACCGCCCGTTCCACCGCGTCCGCGATCGTCGCGGCCCGCCGGTCCTCCTCGGCCCGGCCGGTCGGGTCGATGCTGAACCGGACCACCACCCAGGGCAGCCGGTCCTCCATCACCAGGTCCGGCTTGTCGAGATGGGCCAGCGCGCGGGTCGCCGCCGCCGCGACCGGCAGCACCTCACCGGGCCGGTGCCCGGGACGTACGTCGCTGATCTGGAGCTCGGCGCGATAGGACGGCATGCCCCGACCCTAGTGCTCCGCCAGGGGCACCTGGGCGGCGCGGGTGGTGGCGCACCGGACCTCGTCGAGGGGGCCGCGTTCGGCGGCCTGACGTCTGCGCAGCAGCGGGTCGGTTGTCCGGACGCCGGTGAGGGTCTGGTCGACCACCCAGGCCCAGGGGTGGATCCGGGCGCGTTCGAGGTCGGCCTGCAGCTGTTCGGCCTCGAGGACGGGTGTCGTCTCGGCCAGGGTAACGATGATCACCTTCGTGTGATCGGGGTCCTGCAGCCGCATCATCGGCGTGGTGAAACGGGCACCCGCAGGCATGTTGCGGGCGATCTCGTTGTGGTACGAGCCGGTGGCGTCCATCAGCAGCAGGGTGTGGCCGGTCGGAGCGGTGTCCATGACGACGAAGCGGCGCCCGCCCTCGGAGACCGCCCGGGAGAAGGCCTGGAAGACCGCGACCTCCTCGGTGCAGGGCGGGGAAGGCGGTCCAGGAATCTCATCGCTCGGCTCCGCAACCGGAGGAGGCCACGGCGGACTCGCCGAGGAAGTCCTGCACGACGTCCAGCACATCGGTCACGGCGGTGTAGTGCGCCCACCGGCCGCGCTGCTCACGGGTGATCAGCCCGGCCTCCACCAGCTTCTTGAGGTGATGGGAGAGGGTGGGCTGACTGATGCCGAGCGTCTCGGGCAGGTGACACGCACAGGCGGTGCCGTGCTCCGACGAACAGATGTGCGCCAGCAGCCGCACCCGAGTGGGATCCGAGAGCGCCTTGAAGATCTCGGCCAGACGCTCGGCCCGACCGACCGGCATCAGGGTGGACGGACCCGTGAGGCAGACCTCGTCGGACCCGACGAGAAGGGGCTCGACGAGGGGTGTTCCGTCCACTGCCGACTGCGCCATGACGCCAGTCTAGCCATCACATTGACAACCGTCGATGGGTCAGCCATGATCGCCATATTGATCCATCTCGATACGGGAGAACCGGTGAAGGAACTGCAGATCAGCCGACAGCAGCTCGTGGAGTCGGGTGCGAGCGAGCATCACTCGGTCGCCGGGCGGCTGAGCCGGCTGGATCGCTTCCTGCCGGTCTGGATCCTGGCGGCGATGGCAGCCGGTCTGCTGCTCGGCCGGTTCGTCCCCGGACTGCCGGCCGCCCTGGACGCGGTGAGGATCGGCTCGGTCTCGCTGCCGATCGCCATCGGCCTGCTGGTGATGATGTACCCCGTGCTGGCCAAGGTCCGCTACGACGAGACCCGCCGGGTCACCGCCGACCGCCGCCTGATGGGCCTGTCGCTGGCCCTGAACTGGGTCGTCGGCCCGGCGGTGATGTTCACCCTGGCCTGGCTGGCGCTGCCCGACCTGCCCGAGTACCGCACCGGACTGATCATCGTCGGGCTGGCCCGGTGCATCGCCATGGTGCTGATCTGGAACGACCTCGCCTGCGGTGACCGGGAGACCGCGGCCGTCCTCGTGGCGGTCAACTCGGTCTTCCAGGTGATCGCCTTCTCGGCGCTGGGCTGGTTCTACCTCCAGGTGCTGCCCGGCTGGCTGGGCCTGTCCACCACCTCGGCCGACTTCTCGTTCCGGGCGATCTTCGTCTCGGTGCTGGTCTTCCTCGGCGTGCCGCTGGTCGCGGGGTTCGGGACCCGTACGTTCGGTGAACGGGCCAAGGGTCGCGAATGGTACGAGCAGCGCTTCCTGCCCCGGATCGGCCCACTGGCCCTGTACGGCCTGCTGTTCACGATCGTCGTGCTGTTCGCCCTGCAGGGCAACCAGATCACCAGTCGCCCCTGGGACGTGGCCCGGATCGCCCTGCCCCTGGTGGCCTACTTCGCCGTCATGTGGCTCGGCGGGCTGCTGCTGTCCCGGGCTGTCGGCCTGGACTACGCACACTCCGCCACCGTCGCGTTCACCGCCGCCGGCAACAACTTCGAGCTCGCCATCGCGGTGGCCATCGGCACCTTCGGCGTCACGTCCGGCCAGGCCCTGGCCGGGGTCGTCGGCCCGCTGATCGAGGTGCCCGTCCTGGTCGGCCTGGTCTACGTCGCGCTGTGGCTGGCCCCCACGCTGTTCCCGCACGACGATCCGACCGTGCCCCGCTGACAGCCCTCCCCGAGCGCCATCGCCCCGCGCACGGAAGGCCCGCGTCCTGCCCCCGAAGGAAGGCTCCGCCATGTCGACCCCAGCCCGACCCGGGCACCGACCGTCGGTGATGTTCGTCTGCGTGCACAACGCCGGCCGCTCCCAGATGGGTGCGGCGTACGCGCGGCAGCTGTCGGGTGGCCGGGTCGAGGTCCGCTCGGCCGGCTCCGCCCCGGCCGACTCGATCAACCCGGCCGTCCGGGAGGCCATGGCGGAGGACGGCATCGACATCAGCGCCGAGACGCCGAAGATCCTCACCCCCGAGGCGGTCCGGGCCTCCGACGTGGTGATCACCATGGGGTGCGGCGATGCCTGCCCGTACTATCCCGGCAAGCGCTACGAGGACTGGGTGCTCGACGACCCGGCCGGCCGGGATCTGGCAGCGATCCGCCCGGTCCGCGACGAGATCCGCCGCCGGGTCGCCGCCCTGCTCACCGACCTGGGCGTCGACGTGCTGCGACAATGACCCCGTGCCCCGCCCCACTCGCGCCGACCTCGCCGCTGCCGCGGGGCGGACGATCCCCGACATCCTGCCCACCCCGCTGCGATTGTTGGTGGTGGGGATCAACCCCGGCCTGTGGTCGGGGGCGACCGGCGCGCACTTCGCCCGGCCGGGCAACCGGTTCTGGCCGGCCCTGTACGCCGCCGGGATCACCGACCACCTGATCGACGCCACGGCCGGGATGGCACCCGGTGACCGGGCCGCTCTGGAGGCCATCGGCCTGGGCATCACCAACCTGGTCGCCCGGGCCAGTGCCCGGGCCGACGAGCTCAGCACCGCCGAGATCCGCGCCGGCGCGGCCCGGTTGGAACGTACGGTCGGCGCGCACCGTCCCCGGGTGGTGGCGATCGTCGGGATCGGGGCCTACCGCACCGGTTTCCGCCGGCCGAAGGCCCGACCGGGGCGCCAGCCCGAGGATCTGGCCGGCGCCGAGCTGTGGGTGCTGCCCAACCCGTCCGGGCTCAACGCCCACGAGACGGTCGCCAGCCTGGCCGAGGCGTACGGCGCCGCCGCCGACGCGGCCGGGATCGTCCGCCGGACCGATGGGTGCCGAGTCGATGGGCGCCGGACCGGCGGGCTCAGCGACTGACCCGGTAGCGGACGAAGGACGGCACCAGCAGGGCGGCCAGCACCACCCCGGCCACCACCGCGACGCCGCCGCCGGCGGTCGCCGCGACCGTGCCGACCGCCGCCGCGGTCACCCCGTGCAGGGTGTCCGCCAGCCGCGGGCCGCCGGCGACCACGACGATGAAGATGCCCTGCAGCCGGCCGCGCACCTCGTCGCTGGCCGCCTCCTGCAGGATGGTCTGGCGGAACGCCGCCGAGGCCATGTCCGCGGCACCGCCGACCGCCAGCAGGCCGAGCGCGGGGGCCAGCAGCCCGGCGCCGGCGAACAGCCCGAAGCCGAGCATCGCCGCACCCCACACCACGATGCACACCACCACCGCCAGTCCCTGGCGGGTGACCCGGGAGATCCACCCCGACAGGATCCCGCCCAGCAGCGCCCCGGCGGGGATCGCCGCGAACAGCAGGGCGAACGCCGTGCCGCCCTCGGCCGGGCCGCCGAACGACTCGTGCGCCAGCTGCGGGAACAGCGCCCGCGGCATGCCGAAGGTCATCGCGATGACGTCGACCAGGAACGACATCATCAGCACCGGCTGGCCGCGCAGGTAGCCGAGCCCCTCGACCACCGAGCGCAGCCCCGGCACGCGCCGGGCCTCGCCGGCGCCCGGGGGCAGCGCCGGCAGCCGGAACGCGGCGCCCAGGGTGGCCAGCAGCAGCACGCTGTCGGCCAGGTAGAGCCAGGAGAAGCCGAGCACCGGGATCAGCGCCCCGCCGATCAGCGGTCCGGCGATCGCCCCGAATTGCATCACCGTCATGGTGAGGGAGTTCGCCGCCGGGAGCTGGCCGGCGGGCAGCAGCCGGGGCAGGATCGAGGTGCGGGTCGGCTGGTTGATCGCGAAGAACGCCTGCTGCAGCGCGAAGATCGTCAGCACCAGCCACACGTTGCCCACCGCCAGCGCCGACTGGGCCCAGAACAGCGCCGAGGTGGCGATCAGCCCGATCGTGGACAGCAGCATCAGCCGGCGTCGGTCCATCGCGTCCGCCAGCGCCCCGCCCCACAGGCCGAAGACCACCAGCGGCACCAGGCCGAACAGCCCGGTCAGGCCCACGTACGCGGAGCTGGCGGTGAGCGCGTAGATCTGCGCCGGGACCGCGACGACGGTGAGCTGGGCACCGATCACCGTGATGATGTTGGCGACCCACAGCCGGCGGAAGTGGTCGTTGTGCAGCGGGCGGGTGTCGGCGAGCAGGTGGCGTACGCCCACGATCACCCCCGCACCAGTGAACTGGAGCGGGCGCCAGGACTCGAACCTGAACCTCCACACCGGAAGTGTGGCGCCCCACCCTTGGGCCTCACCCGCATACGTCGTCTGCACGACGCGCCCCGACTCTACCCCGGCGTCACCGCTCGGAGAACTGCCGTTCCGTCGCCGGTGCGGCGGCCCGCAACGCCGCCACTCCGGCCAGCACCGCGGGGACGAGCAGCAGCCCGGCGCCGAGGTTGAGGCCGCCGTAGCCGATGCCAGCCATCACCGGGCCGCCGAGCAGGGCGGCACCGGCCCCGACGTAGTTCATCAGCGCGTCGTTGGCCCCCTGCAGCGGGACCCGGACCTCACCGGAGTCCACCCCGGCGAGCAGGGCGGAAGCCGCGATGATCGAGGCCGACCAGCCCAGCCCGAGCAGGACCAGCGCGGTGGAGGTCAGCTCGAGCCGGCCGTTCGCGGCGACCAGGCCGGTGACCACCGCCGCCAGCAGCACGCCGAGCCCCAGCCCGGCGACCTTCATCGCCCCGACCCGGTCCGCCAACCAGCCGAACGCGGGGCTCAGCGCGTACATGCCGAGGATGTGCAGGCTGATCACCAGCCCGATCACCTCGAGCTGATGACCGTGGCCGTGCAGGTGGATCGGCGTCATCGACATCACCCCGACCATCACCCCGTGCGCGACGGCGGTGAGCAGCACCGCGAACCGCGCCGTCGGGTGCCGCATCGCCCAGGCCAGGGCCTGCGGGGCACCCACCCGCCGGCCCGTCGCCGCCGGCGCGCCCCCCGCGCCGGGGAGCGGCCCGCGGGGCAGGAACATCACCACCACCGAGGCGAGCAGGAAGGCCACCACGCCGAACAGGTACGACCCGGACAGCTCCGGCAGCCCGAGCGAGCGCCCGAGCACGTCGCCGTACGCGGCCAGGTTGGGACCCAGCGCCGAGCCGATCGTGGTGGCCCAGAAGACCAGCGACATCCAGGTCGCCCGGCGCGGCCCGGCGGCGAAGTCCGCGCCGGCGTAGCGGGTCTGCAGGTTGGTGGCCTGGGCGGCACCGAACAGCACCAGCGCCACGAACAGCACGATCGCCGAGTGCAGCACCGCGCCACCCACCACCGCGGCGGCGCCGACCGCCGCCAGCCGGTAGCCGAGCCCCAGGGCGGCCCGCCGGCCGCGCCGGGCGGCCAGCTGGGCCAGCGGCACGGCGGCGATCGCCGCGCCGAGCACGGACAGCGCCTGGCCGAACCCGGAGAACGCGGTGCCGGCGATCTGCTGGATCAGCAGGGCGCCGACGGCGATGCCGGAGGCCACGCCGACGCCGCCGAGCACGTTGGTCAGCATGAGCAGGAGGATGGGGCGCTTCACAGCCGCCCAGTCTGTCACGATCCGGATACCCCCGGGGGATATCCGCCGCGTACGCTGGAACGGTGCCGCCACGCTCCCCGCTGCCCCGCCGTCACGGGCTGGAGGCCGCCTGGGTCCGCACCCCCGACGCGGACCGGCCGGCGCCGTGGCCGACGATGCGCGACTTCCTGGCGGACCGGCTGGCGGCCGACGCCCCGGTGGAGTCGATGCTGCGTGCGGGCCGGTTCGTCGGCGCCGACGGCACGCCGTTCACCGGCGCCGAGGCGTACGCCCCGCACACCTTCGTCTGGTTCCACCGCGACCTGCGCGAGGAGCCGGTGGTCCCGTTCCGGATCGGTGTCCTGCACCGCGACGAGCGCCTGGTGGTGGTCGACAAGCCGCATTTCCTGTCCACCATCCCGCGCGGCCGCCACGTCACCCAGTCGGTGGTGGTCCGGCTGCGCGAGGCCCTCGACCTGCCGGAACTGTCCCCCGCGCACCGGCTGGACCGGCTCACCGCCGGCGTGCTGCTGCTGACCACCGAACGCCGCTGGCGGGCCCCCTACCAGCAGGTGTTCGAGCATCGGCTGGCCCGCAAGACCTACACCGCGCTGGCCCCGGTCCGCCCCGGCCTGACGTTCCCCCTTGAGGTCGCCAACCACCTGCACAAGCGCCGCGGTGTGCTGCAGGCCGACGTCGTGGCCGGCCGGGCGCCGAACACGCACACCACCGTCGAGCTGGTCGAGACCCGCGGGACGTACGGCCGCTACCGGCTCACCCCGACCACCGGCAAGACCCACCAGCTGCGGGTCCACCTCACCGGGCTGGGCATCCCGATCCTCGGCGACCCGCTCTACCCGGAGGTCCTCGACGTCGACATCGACGACTTCACCACCCCGCTCGAGCTGGTCGCCCGGACCCTGTCCTTCCCCGATCCGATCAGCGGGCAGCCCCGTACGTTCACCAGCGCCATCGGGCACACCTGGCCGGACGGGACAGAGCACACCTGGCCGGACGGGAGCGGGCACACCCGGCCGTGAGAAACTGACCGGCATGTCCTGCCCGGTCCGCATCCTCTTCCACTCCCCGCGCATCCCGCACAACACCGGCGCCACCATCCGGCTGGCCGCGATCACCGGCGCGCCGCTGCACCTGGCCGGGCCACTGGGCTTCTCGATGGACGACACCCACCTGAAGCGGGCCGGCCTCGACTACCACGACATGGCGAACGTCTGCGTCCATGACGACCTCGAAGCGGCGTACGCGGCCCTGCTGCCGGCCCGGGTCTTCGCGTTCACCGCACAGGCGACCGTACGCCACACCGACGTCAGCTACCGGCCGGGCGATGTGCTGCTCTTCGGGCCGGAGCCGACCGGGCTGGACCCGGCGGTGCTCGCCGACCCGCGGGTGAGCGAGCAGATCCGGATCCCGATGCGCCCCGGCAACCGGTCGCTCAACCTCTCCAACGCCACCGCGATCGCGGTGTACGAGGCGTGGCGTCAGTTCGGCTTCCCTGGGGCGGTCTGAGGTCCGAGGTCCCACGCCTGAGGTCCGAGGTCCGGACACCCCGGGAACGATACCCCCTGGGGTAATCGACTAGGCTGTCGGCATGAGCCTGTCCCCCTGCGCCGTCTCCGTCCCGCTGATGCTGGGTCTGGTGGTCGGCGTCACCGTGCATCCGGTCGCCGGCATCGTGCTGGGGATCGCCGTGCTCGCCTGGAACGTCGTCCGGGCCCGGCGGGGCAAGGACTGCACCACCTGCAGCTGGCCCCGGCGCCCGCAGTGAGACGGCGTCGACCCTGAGACCTAGAATCGCCGCATGGCACACGACCACGACCACGGTGCCGCCCCACGGCGCCGGCTGGTGGTCGCCCTGGCGATCACCGCGACCGTCCTGGTGGCCGAGGTCGTCGGCGCTGTCCTGACCCGCAGTCTGTCGCTGCTCACCGATGCCGCCCACATGCTCACCGATGTGGCCGGGCTGGCGATGGCGATGGCGGCCGCCGGCCTGGCCACCCGGCCGGCGGACGAGCGGCGGACCTGGGGGTTCCGTCGGGCCGAGGTGATCTCGGCCCAGTGGCAGGCGGCGATCCTGCTCGCCGTCGGTGTGTACGCGCTGATCGACGGGGTCCGACGGTTGGCGGAGCCGCCGCAGGTGCCCTCCGGTGCCCTGCTGGTCTTCGGCATCATCGGCCTGACCGGCAACCTCGCCTCGCTGGGGGTCCTGCTCGGTCACCGCGACGTCAACCTCAACCTGCGCGCCGCCTTCCTCGAGGTCGCCAACGATGCGCTCGGCTCGGTGGCGGTGATCGTCTCCGCCGTGCTGATCGCGACCCTCGGCTGGCTGCGCGCCGACGCGCTGGCGGCGATGGTGATCGCCGTGTTGATCATCCCGCGCACCCTGGCGCTGTTGCGCTACTCCACCACCGTGCTGCTGGAATCGGCGCCGAAGGGGCTCGACCTGGCCGACGTGCGCCGTCACCTGCTGGAGCTGGACCACGTGCTGGAGGTGCACGACCTGCACGCCAGCATGATCGCCACCGGCCTGCCGGTGCTCAGCGCGCACGTCGTGGTCACCGATGAGTGCTTCACCACCGGCGCGGCGCCACAGCTGCTGGACGCCCTGCAGGCCTGCGTCGCCGGGCATTTCCCGGTGTCGGTGGAGCATTCGACGTTCCAGCTGGAGCCCCCGGGGCACCGCGCTCACGAGGAGATGCCGGGCGTGTAGGCTGGGCCCAGCATTACGCGGTGCCCGAGGAAGCCGGTGAGATTCCGGCACGGTCGCGCCACTGTGAGTCCAAGTCAGGAACTCGGCCCGCGTCAACCGCGACTGGGACGCGCCATCCCGGAGAGGACACCATGAGCGATCCGTGCATCTGCTGCGCTCACGACCGCACCGCCTGACGCGCCCCGTACCAGACGTGGAGCGCGCCCGGCCCGAATCTCTCGGTCCGATTCCACTCACTCGTATCCACAGGACCCTCAGCGGTCCGGGCGCGCCTCCACCCCATGGAGGACAGATGACCATCACCCCATCCGTGACTATCACCCCACCCGATGCGGACCTGTACGCGGCCGCGCTCGCCCACTGCGACACGTTGGCGATGCCGACCGGTGCCCTGAACGGCCTGGTCGAGCTCGGCTGCTGGATCGCGTCCGCCCAGGGCCAGGTGCCCCCGGCGCCACTGGACAATGTCCGCACCGTCGTCTTCGCGGGTGACCACGGCGTGGCCGCCGACGGCGTGTCGGTCTACCCGACCGCGATCACCGTCGGCATGGTGCACGGCATCCTCGCCGGCAAGGCGGGGATCAGCGTGATCGCCCGCCAGCACGGCATCCACGTACGCCTCCTCGACATCGGCGTGGACGCCGAGCTGGCGGTGCCGCCCGAGGTGACCGCCCACAAGGTGCGGCGCGGCTCGGGCAACATCCGGGTCGAGGACGCCCTGACCCGGGCCGAGGCCGAGCGGGCGCTCGCCGCGGGCGAGGCGATCGCCGCCGAGGAGATCGCCGCCGGGGCGCAGCTGCTGATCGCCGGCGACCTGGGCATCGGCAACACCACCCCGTCGGCCGCGCTGATCGCCGCCACGTACGGCGTGCCGGCGGTCGAGGCGACCGGCATCGGCACCGGTCTGGACGAGACCGGCCGGCTGCGCAAGGCCGCCGTGATCGACGAGGCGATCGCCCGCTGCGGGGACCGGCTCGCCGACCCGATCGAACGACTCGCCTGTCTCGGCTCGGCCGACATCGCGGCCGCCACCGGCTTCATGATCGCCGCCGCCCGCGCCGGGGTGCCGATCCTCGTCGACGGCGTGATCGCCGGCGCCGAGGCGACGATGGCCGAGTCCATCGCGCCGGGCGCCAAGGACTGGATGCGCGCCGGCCACCGCTCCCCCGAGCCCGGCCTGTCGTACGCCATCGACAGGCTGGGGCTCTCGCCGATCCTCGACCTGGGGCTGCGCCTCGGTGAGGGCAGCGGCGCCGCCGCCGCGGTGCCGCTGGTGCGCTCCGGCATCGCCCTGATGCGCGAGATGGCGACCCTTGCCGATGTCAGCTGACTCCGGGTCGGCCGACGGCTGGCGGCTCGCCGCGGGGACCCTCACCCGGATCCCCGCGGGAGCGATCAGCCAGGTGACCCGGCCGATCGCCCGGACGGCGATGCTGGTCGGGTCGGTGGTGGTGGTGCCGGTCGCGCTGGTGGCCGGCCTCGTCGGCCGGGCCGCCGTCCTCCTCGGGGCCCCGGCGCTGGTCGGCGGCCTGTTGGTGGTCGGCATCGTCGCGCAGCTCAGCCGGTCGATCCACTGGGACGGGCTCGCCGACACCGCCGACGGGCTCGGCTCCTCCTGGGACCGCGACCGGGCCCTCGACATCATGCGCACCGGCGACGTCGGCCCGATGGGCGCCGGGACGCTGGTCGTGGTGCTCGGGCTGCAGGCGGCATCGTACGGTGCGCTGCTGGCGAAGCCGCTCGGCTGGCTGATCGTCGCCGCACTCGTCGCCGCCTCACGGGCCGCACTGGTGCTGGGCTGCCTGCGGGCCGTCCCGGCCGCCCGGCCGGAAGGGCTCGGCCAGGCGGTGGCCGGGTCGGTGCCGTGGTACGGCGCGGCGGGCGTCTGGCTGGTCTGGGCCGCGGTGCTGTCGGGCGTCGCCGTGCTCAGCGGGACGGGCTGGTGGGCCGGCGCGGTCGCCGCCGCCGGCGGGCCGGGCGCCGCCGGGGCATTGCTGTGGTGGTGCGTCCGCCGACTCGGTGGGATCACCGGTGACGTCCTCGGCGCGACGGTCGAGGCGGCCGCCACCGGCCTGGCCGTGCTGGCGGCGGTGGCGTGGTGACCCGGGTGGGGACCCGCCCGGTGGGCGGCGCAGTGCGCCGCACCCGGGCGGCCCGCGGCCTGGGACTGGCGCTCGGGTACGGACTGGACCGGTGGCTCGGCGACCCCCGTCGGGGGCACCCGGTGGCGGCGTACGGCCGGGCGGCGGCAGCGCTGGAGCGCCGGACGTACGCCGACTCGGTCGCCGCCGGGGCCGGCCACGTCGGGCTCCTCGTCGGGTCGGCGTGGCTCGGCGCCACGGTGGTGGACCGGGCGGTCCGCCGCTCGCCGGTCGCGCTGACCGCCTGGACCGCCCTGGTCACCTGGACCGTGCTGGGCGGCCGGTCACTGGAGCGGGAGGCATCGGCGGTGGCCCGGCACCTCGAACGCGACGACCTGGCGGCCGCTCGTGAGCAGGTCAGCCACATCGTCAGCCGCGACCCGGCGGCGCTGGACGCCGCGGGCGTCACCCGGGCGGCGATCGAGTCGCTGGCCGAGAACACCTCCGACGCCGTCGTCGCACCGCTCGTCTGGGGTGCCGTCGCCGGCGCGCCGGGCATGGTCGCGCACCGGGCGATCAACACCCTCGACGCGATGATCGGCTACCGCAACGAGCGGTACGAACGGTACGGAAAGGTGGCGGCCCGGCTGGACGACGTCGTCAACTGGCTGCCCGCCCGGCTGGGCGCCACCCTGGCCGCGGGGAGATCAGCCGCCGCCCGACGGGCCGTCCGGGAGGACTCCGCGGCGCACCCGAGCCCGAACGGCGGCCGGATCGAGGCGGCCTTCGCCGGCTCGCTCGGCATCCGGCTCGGCGGCGCGAACGCGTACGGCGGGAAGGTCGAGGACCGCGGCGTGCTGGGTGACGGGCGCCCGGCGCAGCCCCGGGACATGGCCCGGGCGGTCCGGCTGGCCCGCCGGGTGCAACGCGGCACGCTGGCGGTGGCGCTGGCCGCGGTCGGCAGCCTCGCGGCGCTCGACCGGGTCCGGACCGATCCGGCGCCGGGGCCCCGACACCACGGTTGACTACCCTGATCGCATGGCCGATCACCACGTACGCCCCGCCGTCCCCCATGCCCCCGACGGCGCGGGGCTCTGCCTGACGGGGCGGCTCTGAATGGGCACCTGGCTGGCCCTGCTGATCGCCGTCCCGCTGGTCGGCTGGCTCGCGGCGATCGCCATCGGGGCGCCGCACCGGGAACGACGCCGGCTCGCCGAGCTGCGCCGCGGGGCCGAGGCGCGCGGCTGGACCTACACCGACGACGCCTCCCGGCTGCGCCCGCGCCCGCCCCGGCTGCGGGAGTGGCAGCGCCGGGTGCGGTTCCGCGAGGGGTTCGCCGGCACCTACCACGACCTGCCGTTCTGCGTCGCCCACGTCACCCACGAGTCCCCCGCCGCCCACGGGTCCCATGTCACCCCTGGGTCGGGGGCCGCTGAGGGCGGGTCCCGGCGCACCCACGCGACGATCTGCTGGACCCGGCTGCCGTTCCCGCTCAATGAGGTGCGGATCGTCCCGGTCGAGCTGCTCGACGAGCGCCGTCGGCAGGTCGGCGGCACGGTCCACCACACCGGGCATGCCGCCTTCGACGCCCGGTTCGCGATCCTCACCGACGATGAGCTGCTCGGCCGGATGGTGGTCGGGCCCCGGGCCCGTACGCTGCTGATGTCCATGCAGGTCCCGTGGAGCGTCACCCTGCAGGGCGTCAGCATCGTCGCCGAACGCCTCGACCGGGTGCCGCAGAGCACCGAGGACGCTCTCAACGGGGTGGCCATCCTCGCGTCCGTGGCACACGCGCTGACCGGCGGCCCGCGCCCCTGACCCCTGACCGGCGGCCCGCGCCCCCGGGTCGCCGGCTATCGTGTGCGGCTACCGGCGCGCGGACAGCGCCTCGCGGACCTGCTTGCGCAGCACCTTGCCCAGCATCGAGCGGGGCAGCTCCCCCTCGGCTGTGACCACCCGGCGCGGCACCTTGTACGCAGCGAGCAGCCCGCGACAGTGGGTCCGCAGCGCCTCCTCCTCGACCACCGCACCGGGCTCGGTCTCGATCACCGCGACGACCGTCTCCGCACCGTCCTCGCGCCACTCGCCGACCACTGCCACGTCCTTCACCCCGGGGAACGTACGGATCGCCTCCTCGACCTCGGAGGGGGCGACGTTGAAGCCGCCGGTGATGATCAGTTCCTTGGCCCGGTCGACGATGGTGGTGTAGCCCTCCGGGTCGACCACGACCAGGTCGCCGGTGCGCAGCCAGCCGCCCGGCAGCAGGGTCTTCGCGGTCTCCTCGGGGTTGTGCCAGTAGCCCTGGAAGACCTGTGGGCCCTTGAGCAGCAGTTCGCCGCGCTCTCCCCGGGCCACCTCCCGGGTCGGGTCGTCGGGGTCGACGACCTTCATCAGGGTGGACGGGAACGGCACCCCGATGGTGCCGGTGCGCCGGGTCGGCCAGAACGGGTTGCCGAGCGCCACCGGGGACGACTCGGTCATCCCGTAGCCCTCGACCAGCAGCCCGCCGGAGACCGATTCCCACAGCTCGACGATCGGGTCGGTGAGCGCCATCGCGCCGGAGATGCAGAACTTCGCCGACTTCAGCGAGACCCCGCGCTCGATCGCCGCCTTCGCGGTCCGTTCGTAGATCGGCGGCACGGCGCAGTAGACCGTCGGCGGGAACCGCTTGGCCGCCTTCAGCACCAGATCCACGTCGAACTTCGGGAACAGCACCAGGTTCGCCTGCCGCAGCACGCCGTAGGTCAGATAGAGCGTCATCCCGAAGGCGTGGAACATCGGCAGCACCGCGTAGAAGACCTCCTTGCGGTACTCGGCGTCCTGCATCCAGGCCTTGCCCTGCAGGGCATTGGCGTGGAGATTGAAATGGGTGAGCATCGCCCCCTTGGGATGCCCGGTGGTGCCGGAGGTGTACTGGATCACCGCCAGGTCCTCGACCGTGGGCCGCGCCACCTCGGGGTCGACGGGGCGGTGGGCCAGCAACCGGCGCCACGGCAGGGTGTCCTGCGTCGGGGCGGTCAGCGAGTCCCGGGTCGCGCGCAGCTTCTTCACCGGCAGCCGTAGCGCGGCGCGCAGCGCGAGCGGGAACTCCGCCAGCATGTTCACCGCGACGATCGTCGTCGGGCGGTGCTCAGCGGGGAACTCCTGCAGCTTCGCCACCGAGGCGTCCCAGGCGATCGCCACCCGCGCTCCGTGGTCGGCGAACAGCTCGTCCAGCTCGCGGGTGGTGTAGAGCGGGTTGTGCTCGACCACCACCGCGCCCAGGCGCAGCACGGCGTAGAACGCGACGACGTGCTGGGGGCAGTTCGGCAGCACGATCGCGACCCGGTCGCCGGGGCGTACGCCCAGCTCCCGCAGCCCCTCCGCGGCACGGAACACCTGGTCGCCCAGCTGGGTGTACGTCGTGGTGCGGCCGAAGAACGTCATCGCGATCGAGGCGCCGCCCTCGGCCACCGATCGTTCGAACATCTCCACCAGCGAGGTGGTCGGCAGGTCGATCTCGGCGGGGACGCCCGGCTGGTAGGCGGCGACCCACGGCGGCACCGGGGGCACGGCTGGCGAGGGGGACACGGATGGCGCGGTCATGCCTGAAGGTTACGCGACCGTAGGTGGGCCGCAAGGGCCGGTCAGCGCTTGCGCCCCTTGGTCCGGCCCCACGGACGCCCGGTCCAGGCCAGGTAGCCCCCGGTGGCGCCGAGGATGCCCCACATCCCGGCCAGCACCGGGCCGGCGAACCGACCCAGCCGCTCGGTGTTGGCGACCAGGATGTTGGACCCGCCGCCGATCATCGCGGCGACGATCAGCCCGAGCACCAGCCGGTCGGTCATCCCCTCGGCCCGGGCGACCAGCGGCTCGAGCTCCTCGGCGCGCAGGTTGACGTCCATCCCGTCCTTGTCGAGGCGCTCCAGCAGTCGCCGGGCGTACGAGGGCACCTCGGTGCTGAGCATCACCGCGTCGAGGGTGGCCTCGCGGGCCCGGCCGACCCAGTAGCGCGGGTCGAGCCGCTGCAGCAGCAGGCGCTCGGCGAACGGGTTCAGCGCATCCTCGAGCCGGAAGGTCGGGTCCAGCTGTCGGCCCAGCCCGTCGACGATGGTCAGCATCCGCACCAGCAGGACGATGTCGGCGGGCAGCGCCAGGCGCTGGTTGCGGACGATCCGGAACAGGTACATCCCCACGTCGACCATCCGGACGTCGGTCAGCCGGCGCCCCTCCATCGAGGCGAGCAGCCCGGTGACCTCCCGGCGCAGCGCCTGACGGTCCAGCCGGCCGCGGGGCGGTGCCAGCGCGACCAGCGCCTCGGCGACCACGTTCGGGTCGTTGCGATACATCCCGACGATGATCGCGGCGAACTGCCGGGTCATCGTCGGGCTCATCTGCCCGATCATCCCGAAGTCGATCACCCCGATGGCGCCGTCGGGCTCGATCAGCAGGTTGCCGGAGTGCGGGTCGGCGTGGAACCTGCCCATCTCGAAGACCATCCGCAGCAGCATCTCGCAGCTGCGCAGCGCCAGCGAGTGCCGGTCGACCCCCTCGGCGTCGAGGGCGGCGACGTCGTCCACCCGGATGCCGGTCAGCCGCTCCATGGTGAGCACCCGGGTGGAGCTGGTGTCCCAGTGGATCCACGGGATGTGGATCCGCTTGTCGCCGGCGAAGAAGGCGCCGAACTCCTCGCAGGCGTGCGCCTCGACGGTGTAGTCCATCTCGGTGCGCAGCGACCGGCTGAACTCCTCCACCAGCCCGGTCACCCCGATGTCGGAGAAGAAGCCGGAATTGCGCTCCAGGTGCCGGGCGATGTTGCCGAGGATCTCCAGGTCCTCACTGACCTTGTCCACCACCCCGGGCTTGCGGACCTTGACCACCACGTCGCGCCCGTCGTGCAGCACCGCCGCGTGCACCTGGCCGATCGAGGCCGTCGCCATCGGGACCTCCTCGAAGGAGCCGAACAGCTCGGTGACATCGGCCCCCAGGTCGGCGCGGACCACCGCCCGGATGTCGTCGACGGGCAGGGCCGGCTGGCTGTCGGTCAGCGTGCCCAGCGCGTCGCAGTAGGCGTCGGGCAGCAGGTCGTGGCGCATCGACAGGGCCTGGCCGAACTTCACGTACGTGGTGCCGAGATCCCGGAAGGTCTGCACGAGGATCTCGGGACGGATGTCGTCGTCCTCGCGGGGATTGACATAGCCGTGCCCGAGCGAGGGCAGCCAGCGCCCCAGACCGGCCTGGTAGGCCGTGGCGTAGAGGCCGTTGCGGGAGAGCACCTGGGCGATCTCGCGGTACCGCTGGAGGTGACCGGGCATGGGACCACCGTACATGGCACCCGTCGTGGAACGATGACCTCCATGCGGGTGGATCGACGGGCGGCGCTGGCGCTGGGCGGCGGCGTGGTGGCCGTCGGGGCCCTGGCGGCGGTCGGGGTCGCCGTCCGCAGCCCGTACGCCCCCGCACCGGAGCTGCCGGTCGGCAGCTGGGACCCGGGCCCCGCCGCCGGGACGTACGACCTCGGCGGGCACCGGGTGGAGCTGGGCGGGCCCGGCGGGCCGCGGCCCGGGCAGTTCCGGGTGCTGCGTGGCACCACCCCGGTCTGGTGGGCCCGCGACGGGGTGATCGCGGCCGGGCGCGGGGCCCTGGAGTGGTCCGACGCCCACGGCCACTTCAGCGACCGCCGGCGGCTCGCCACGCTGTGGACCGAGGCCCGCTGCGAACAGGTGGCGGCCGTCGGCACCGACACCCTGCGGCTCATCGGCAGGTTCGTCCGGCCGCACCGGGACGCCGGCGCGGAACCGGTCTGGACGCTGGTGCTGGTCTCCCGGGGCGACACCCTCGAGGTCGAGGTGTCCGTGCCGGCCGCCGACGTGGTGCTGCTGCGCTCCGGCCTGGCCGCCGACGAGGCGGTGCACGGGCTGGGGGCACAGTTCACCGGCTTCGACCTGCGCGGCCGGGACCTCGTGCTCGTCACCCGGGAGCAGGGCGTGGGTCGGGGCAAGCAGCCGGTCACCGTGGTGGTCGAGAAGGCCCGGGGCGCCGGCGGGTCACCGACCACGACGTACGCCCCGATGCCGACCCTGGTGACGGCGGGGCTGCGCCGGCTGGACTGGGACCAGGACCGGGTGGCCGAGGCCGACCTGCGCGGCGGCCGGCTCGACCTGTCGGTCTGGGACGCCCGGATCACCGCCCGTTGGCGCACCGGCGCGGGCCCGCGCGAGCTGGTCCGTACGCCGCACGACGGCCTGCCGGGCTGGACCGGCACCGGGGCGGTGGTGGCGGCCCAGGGCGGGTCGGCCGAGGTGCGCCGCAAGCTCGCGGCGCTGGACGGCGCGGCCGTCTGCGCGGTGTGGATCCAGGACTGGGTGGGCCAGCGGACCACCGGCTTCGGCAGCCGGCTGTGGTGGACCTGGGAGCTGGACCGGCGTCGCTACCCCGACTGGGAGCAGCTGGTCGCCGAGCTCGGCGCCCGCGGCATCCGGGTGCTGACCTACATCAACCCGTTCGTGGTCGACCCCGGGGAGAAGCCCGGTGGGGTGCGCCGCGACCTCTACCACGAGGCACTGGAGCGCGGGTTCCTGGTGGGGCACCCCGACGGCGGGCCGTACCTGCTCGACCAGGACGGCTTCATGGCGGCGATGGTCGACCTGACGAACCCGGCGGCGTACGCGTGGTACGGCCAGGTGATCGGCGCCATGCCGCGCACCGGCGGCTGGATGGCCGACTTCGGGGAGTCACTGCCGTTCGACGCGGTGCTGCACGACGGCGACCCCCGGGAGCTGCACAACCGCTGGCCGGTGCTGTGGGAGCAGCTCTGCGCGTCGGTGCGCGGGGCCGACGAGTTCGTCTTCCACCGCTCGGCGTGGCGCGGGTCGCGAGCCGCACACTGGGCCGGGGACCAGCTGACCTCCTGGGACGCGTACGACGGGATGGCCTCGGCGCTGCTCGGCATGCTCGCCGGCGGGGTGAGCGGCCTGCCGCTGATGCACGCCGATGCGGGTGGCTACACCTCGCTGCCGCAGCCGGTGATCCGGGCCCACCGCGACACCGAGCTGCTGCTGCGGTGGTGCGAGTGGTGCGTGTGGTCACCGGTGCTGCGTACCCACGAGGGCAACCGGCCCGACGAGAACGCCCAGGTGTGGGACGCCGGGGCCGCCCCGGCCTTCGTCCAACAGACCCGGGTGTTCCGGGAACTGGCGCCGTACCGGGCCGGCGTCGTCGCCGACGACCTGCCGGCGATCCGGCACTGCTGGGTCGAGGTGCCCGGCACCGAGGCGGCCCGCCGCGACGACCAGTACTTCTTCGGGCCGAGCTTCCTGGTCGCGCCGGTGCTGGAGCCCGGCGTCACCGGCCGCGAGGTGGCGCTGCCCCCGGGGCGCTGGGTGCTGGTGTGGACCGGGGAGGAGTACGCCGGCGACCGGGTCGTCCGGGTCCGCTCGCTGATCGGCCAGCCGCCGGTCTTCCACCGGGCCGAGGACGCCACCGCCGCGGACCTCTCGCGGCGGATCCGGGCGCTCTGAGCCGGCCCGGGACCGGTCGAGGCACGGCGGACATCGGCCCCGACGCCCGGTTGAGCGACGCCCGGGCGGGCGCCGCTCAACACTGGATCCGACAGATCTCCGGGTGACTACCGGACAGCGACCGATGACCTGTGCAGTCCACGCTCGCCCGGCCGGACGACACGTTTGAGGTCCACTGCCCCCGTCGGGTCACCCAGTGCGTCAGCCACCTCGTCCAGGCCATAGCGACCGGTGACCAGCGCATCGAGCTGCACCAGCCCCGATGCCACCAGCCGGATGCCGATCGGCCAGGTGCCGGTGTAGCGGAAGATGCCGGTGACCTTCAGCTCCCGGCCCGTGACCACACCGACCGGAAGCGGCAGGATGTCCTCGCCCATGCCGACCAGGACGACGGTGCCGGCCGGCTTCACCTGCCTGATGCCGGAGACGATGGCCGGGTTGACACCCGAGCAGTCGATGAACGTGTCAGCCGCAACCGCCAGGTACTCCTCCGAACCGGGCACCACCACACGGGTCGCACCGTGCCTGAGGGCGATCTCCTGGCGCGTCGGGTTCGGCTCGCTGATCACCACATCGGTCGCCCCGAAGGCCCGGGCCGCCTGGGCGGTGATGATGCCGATCGGACCGCCCCCGGCGATCAGGACGGTCGCCCCGGGCCCGATCTCCGCCTTCTGAACGGCAGCGATGCCCACCGACAACGGCTCGAGCAGGGCTGCGGCGTCGTCACTGATCGTCTCCGGGACGACATGGGCGAACTTGCTCTGGATCGTCACGTAGTCACAGAACGCACCGTCGACGGGCGGGGTGGCGTAGAACTCCATCTTCGGGCAGAGGTTGTAACGTCCCGACAGGCAGTACTCGCACACTCCGCACGAGCGCTGCGGTTCGACCGCCACCCGCTGGCCGACACGACCCGGGTCGACGTCCGACCCGACCGCCACGATGGTGCCGCTCAGCTCGTGGCCGAGCACAATCGGTTCCTTGACGATGAAGTCGGCGATCCGCCCGTGTTTGAAATAGTGGACATCGGAGCCACAGACTCCGACACTCGCGACCTTGACCAGCACTTCGTCGGGTGCGGGTTGCGGGGTGGGGCGTTCCTCGAGGTCTTCGACGCCGACCTCCTTCATGACGCTGGCCCACATGGTCGGGGCAATCCTGAAAGACATGGTCCTCCTTCCGAGAGATCCGTTGGCCTGAACGCGGCGAGTGCTACTTGATCAGGTTGGACTTCTTGTACATGTCGATGTACTGGGCGACGTTCGAGGAGTCGACGACAGGGGCGTCGATGTTCTTGTCGATCTGCTTCTGGGCGCCGGTGAGCAGGTCGTGCACGCTCTGGATGTTGAGCTTGGCGAGATCGATGGCGGACTGGAGTGTCGTGGCCGACATCTTCCCGCTCTGGATGAGCAGGCAGGCCTCCGGAGTGCCGTCGGTGCCGTAGGCGAACAGCTTCCCCATCGACGGCTTGTTCCCGACCGCCTCGAGGGCGCCGGCACACATGTTGTCGTTCATGGAGCAGATGGCGTCGATCTGAGGATTGGCGGTCATCCAGTCCTCCATGAGCTTCATGCCCTCGTCCTTGTTCCAGTTCGCGATCTGTTCGCCGACGATCTTCACGTCGGGGCGCTTGTCGAAGAACTCCGCCTGCCATGCCTTGCGGCGCTCGATGGCGTGGAAGTTTCCGGCCGGACCGTTCAGGACGACGACCTTGCCGCCCTTGGGCACATCCGCCAGCGCCTTCTTCGCCACGCCGGCGCCCTGGTCGTACGGGTTCGCGTCGACGGAGGAGGCCCCCGGAATGTTGGCGATGCGGGCGTTCGTGGTGATGGCGATGATGTTGGCCGCCACGACCTTCTCGACGTAGGGCCGCTGCGCCTCGCCGTTGTTGGGCTGGACGATGATGGCATTGAAGCGGTTGGTGATCGCGTTCTCGATGAGGGTGTTCTCGGTGTCGTCGTTCGCCTGACCGTCGAAGACCTCGAGCGACAGGTCGGGGAACTGCCCGGCGGCGTTCTTCATCTCGTTGGCGAGCCAAGCGGCGAAGGAGTCCGACTGTGCCCGGGCGATGTAGGCCACGCGGTACTTGGCGCCGGCGGAGGCGGACCCGGATGAGGAGGTGTTGCGCGAGCATCCGACGAGAACGCCACCGATGCCGAGCATGGCGGTGGCCTTCAGCAGTCCGCGACGAGTGAGATTGGGCGACATTGCCGTGATCCTTTCGATGGGGATGACAGGGGGGCTGGTTCGGGTTCTTCTATTTCTGCAGGGATGGTTCGGGAGGCCGGGGCTGACTGTCCACGGCATCGGCCTTGAGGATGACGTGCGTCCTCTTGGTGCGCTTGCTGCGGATGTCGTACATCACGGCGACGGCGATGATGACACCCTTGGTGATCTGCTGCACGTACGACTGGACGCCGACCAGATTCATGATGTTGTTCAGCAGACCGATGATGAAGGCGCCGGCCAGGGTCCCGAGCGTCGTTCCGACACCGCCGGTGAAACTGGTGCCACCGACGACTGCTGAGGTCAGCCCCTCCATCTCGTAGCCGACCGCCCCATTGGGGAGGCCCGCATTGACGCGGCTCATGAAGAGCACACCGGCCACCCCGACGAAGATGCCGTTGAGGATGAATGCCTGGTACTTCGTCCTGCGTACGTTGATACCTGAGGCGCGCGCGGCCAGCTCATTGCCACCGATGGCGTACAGGGCCCGCCCGTATTTTGTCTGGGTCATGAGATAACCGGTCACCGCGACGGCGACGATCAGGAAGAGGACCGGAATGGGGACGGGCCCCAAGGATCCCTGGCCCAGGACGGTGAAATTGCCGAGCTGGAGGATGTTCTGACCGTGTGTGTAGAGCAGCACGGCACCGCGTGCCACCATCCCGACCGCCAGGGTGGCGATGAAGGGTGGGACCTCGAAATCGGCGGTCATCACCGCACTGATGAGGTTGCAGATCACGCCCACGACGATGCCCACGACCAGCGCCAGGACGATGCTGTGCGTCGACTTGTAGGCGACCACCGACAGGACTCCGGCCAGGGCCAGCACGGACCCGGCGGACAGATCGATCATCCCGCAGATGATGAGCATCATCTCGCCGAAGGCGAGGATGGTCGTCACCGTGAGCTGCCGCGGAATGTTCGTCATATTCTCGGGGGTGAGAAAATTCGGGCTCAGGAACGAGCTGCCGATGAACATCGCCAGCAGAATCAGGTAGATCGAGTACCGACTCAGGTTGAGTTTGCGAAGCTTCATGACGATTCACCTTGAACGATTTCCGGGATCTGGTTCATTGCATATGCGAGGATGCGCTCCTGGCTGAACTCCGCACGGGGGATCTCGCCGGTCAGCCGACCGGCTGACATGACGTAGATGCGATCACACATCCCGATGAGCTCAGGCAGTTCGGAGGAGACCATGAGCAACCCCTTGCCCTCCTGGGCCAATTTCGTCATCAGTCGATAGATCTCGAACTTGGCCCCGACGTCGATACCGCGGGTGGGCTCGTCCAGCAGGAGCACCTCCGGGTCGGCGAGCAACCACTTGGCCAACAGCACTTTCTGTTGGTTGCCACCGCTCAGCGACTGGATCGGAGTCTCCAGACCGGGCGCCTTGACGGCCATGGCCGTGAAGTACTCCGTCACCAATGCGTCCTCCTCACGGGGGTGGGCGCGGCCCCCGTGGATCACCTTCTGCAGGCTCGCCAGGGTGGCGTTCCTCTTGATGGACAGGATCGGCACGATGCCCATCAGCCGGCGGTCCTCGGACAACAGGGCCAGACCGTTGCGGATGGCCTGTTGGGGATTCGAGATGGTCACGTCCTTGCCGTTGACCCGGACAACACCGCCGTCGAGGGGGTCGAGACCGAAGATCGACTGGATCGTCTCGCTGCGCCCGGCCCCCACCAGACCCGCGAGGCCGACGATCTCCCCGGCCCGTACGTGCAGGTTGATGTCGGTGAAGGTGTGCTCGCGGTGGAGGTCGGACACCTTCAGCACGACGTCCCCGAGCGGCACCTCCTCCTTGGGGTACTGGTTCTCCAGCTTGCGACCGACCATCCGTGCGATGACCTCGTCGAGGTCCAGTTCTGCGGCAGGATCGGTACTGACCACCTGGCCGTCCCGCAGAATCGTGATGTCGTCGGCGATGCGGAACACCTCGTCCATCTTGTGGGAGATGTAGATGATCGCCACGCCCCTGCTCCGCAGGACCTCGATCTTCCTGAACAGGTTCTCGACGTCCTGGTGGGCGATCGCGGAGGTCGGTTCATCCATGATCAGGACATCCGCCTTGTGGTAGATGGCCCGCTCGATCTCGAGCATCTGGATGTCGGACACCGTCAGGGTGGACAGCTTCTGGTCCACGCTGTACGGGAGGCCTTCGCGATCGATGATCTGGCGGGCTTCGCTCCTGATGAACTTCCAGTCGACCCGACCGGCCTTCATCGGCAGCCGGCCCAGGAAGAAGTTCTCCGCGATCGTCATCTGCGGGACGTAGTTCAGTTCCTGGGCGATCATGGCGATGCCCAGAGCATGCGCCTGGATGGGTGACTTGACCTTGATCGGTTTCTCATCGAGGTAGATCTCACCGGCATCCGGCTGGTACAGGCCGTTGATGATCTTCATCAGGGTGGACTTTCCGGCACCGTTCTCGCCACAGAGGGCGTGCACCGTGCCCGGACGGACGGCGAAACTGACGTTCCGCAGCGCCTTGAGGCCGGGGAAGGACTTCTCAACGCCTTCGACCCGCAATCTGAAGTCGCTCATGACGTCGACCCTTTCTTCACGTTCGGGGCAGCCCGGGCTGACCGGTCAGGAGTGGCGCATGGCCACAAGGTGGGAAAGCTCCGCATAGCGCGCCTGGATCGAGGGGTCGTGGTCGCCCACGAACCGAGAAGCGAGCCTCGGCGTCCATTCAGGTGGCTGTGGTGTCCCCGCGAGCGCCCAGGCGGCCTGCCGAGCCGCCCCGTCGGCCACGTATTCCCCGCGTTCCGGAACAATCACCGGCAGATCCACCACCGACGGGGCGATGTGCCGTACTGCTTCGCCCTGGGCGCCGCCGCCGATGAGATGGATCTCCGACACCGGCACGCCGATCGCCCGCAGCGCCCGGATCCCCTCGCCGACCCCGCAGAGCATCCCTTCGACCGCTGCCCTCGCGATGTTGGCGGGCGTCAGGTTCGAGAGCCGAATGCCGTGCAGCGCGCCCGTCGCGTTCGGCAGGTTCGGCGTCCGCTCCCCTTCGAGATACGGGATGCAGACGAGCCCTTCGGCGCCGGGCGGAGCCGACAATGCCAGCGAGCTGAAATGCGCATGATCGACATCGAGCAGATCGGCGTAGACGTCGAGGACCCGCGACGCATTGAGCGTGCAGACCAGGGGCAGGAACCGGCCGGTGGCATCGGCGAAGCCCGTGACGATACCGGAGGGGTCATGTGTCGGCAGCTCGCTGACCAGGGAGACGACTCCCGAGGTCCCCAGCGACATGGCGACCTGACCCGGCCGGAGATCAAGTCCGAACGCCGCGCCGGCATTGTCCCCGCACCCTGGTCCCAGGATCATCTCCCGGCCGTCGATCACCACGGTCGCCATGCGTTCGCAGGGCCCCAGGACCTTCGGCAGCTGCAGGGGACGGTCCGAACCGGTCGCCGCCGCGATGATGTCCGGGCAATAGATGTTCTCGACCGGGTCGAAATACCCGGTCCCGGACGCGTCCGATCGATCAGTGGCGAGGGCCTCCAGGCCGGCCTCGTTCATCAGCTTCCAGCTGAGCCAGTCGTGCGGCAGGGCAACGGCCGCCGTCCGCGCCAGGTTCTCCGGCTCATGTTCCGCCAACCACCGCAACTTGGTCACCGTGATGGAGGCGACGGGCACCACACCCGTACGATCCGCCCACACCTGGCGACCGCGGTCCTCGTCCCCGTCACCGAATTCCCGGACGAGATCAGCAGCGGCCCGGCCCGATCGGGTGTCGTTCCACAGGATCGCGTTGCGGACGACAGTGCCGTCCTCGTCCAACGTCACCATGCCGTGCTGTTGACCGCCGACGGAGATGGCCTTGACGTCCTCCAGACCTCCCGCCTGGCGGATCGCCTCTCGGAAGGCCCGTAGCCAGACCTCAGGGTCGACTTCGGTCCCGGTTGCGTGTCGGGCGGCGCCCGACCGAACGAGAGCGCCGGTGTCGGCGTCCCGGATCATCACCTTGCAGGACTGGGTCGACGAATCGACACCGGCCACGAGTTTCCGCGTCATGGATGAAGGCCTCCGGTTCAACAACTTTGTTGCTTCCTGAAATCTACGAAGTCCTGCCCGGGGCTGTCAAGACATCAAGTCCCAGCGTGACAGTGATCACGACCGGAGTGTCGGCAGATCCGGCCAGCCATCAGTGATCGGACGACGCAGATCAAAGTGTCCTCGGCAACAAAGTTGCTAGGATGCAGGCCACAGCTCTCGCCCGGAGGCTGGCTCGAGGAAGAGGGGGTTGTGTGAGCGAGTTCGACACGACCGCGCTGTCGCCCGGCGGTTCGGGCGCGCGGGCCAACAACATGCGGGCCCACAACCTCTCGGTGCTGGCCCAGGCTGTCGCCGACGGCCCGGTGCCGCTGTCACGCGCCGAGCTCGCCCACGCCACCGGCCTGAACCGCTCGACGGTCACTCGGTTGGTCGAGCAGCTGCTGGGCGACGGCATCGTCATCGAGGGGGACCTCAGGGCGGCGACGAGCGGCCGCCCCGCCGTTCCGCTCCATCCGGCGCGTCACACCCACGTCGCGCTGGGGGCCGAGATCAGCGCCGAGTACCTGGAGGTGTGTGTCGTGGACCTCACCGGGAGCATCCTGGTGGAGCGCCGACACGAGTTCACCGTCCAGGTGCCCAAGCGGGCCCGGATGCTGGCGGAGCTGGCCGGCATCATCAACGACCTGGCGGTTCAGGTGGAGCAGGCCGGGATGTCCTTGGTCGGCGTCGCCTGTGGTGTCCCCGGGCTCATCGACCCCTCGACGGGTTATCTGCACACCTCACCTCACCTCGACTGGCACGACGTCGACCTGATCTCGGCGATGACGGAGGCCGGCTGCCGGTTCGAGGTGGGATTCCACAACTCCGCCGGCGTGGCGGCCCATGCCGAGGTGAGAGCACGCCGGCGCGCGAGTCAGGCCGTCAGCGATTTCGTGTATGTCACGGGCTCCAGTGGCATCGGGGCGGCCCTGGTCCGCAACCACCTGGTCGAAGGGGGCGCCCGGGGGTGGGCGGGCGAGCTCGGGCACGTCCTCGTATCGGGGTCCGAGGCCCGATGTTCGTGCGGCGCCCGGGGATGTCTCGAGACCGTCGCAGCGCGATCCGCCATCCTGACCAACGCAGGACTGAGCCCGGATGCACCGATCGGACAGCTGTTCGCGGCGCTTCGCCGGAGTGATCCCAGGGCTCAGGACGCTGTCGCACTGGCCGGTCGTGGGCTGGGGGAGGCCCTCGCCGCCTACCTGAATCTTGTCGATGCTCCGCTGGTCGTGCTCGGTGGCCTGCTCGAGAGGCTCTTCGACAACCTGGGGCCGAAGGTCCACGAGATGATCGGCGCGCGGGTCCTCAGCCATGCATGGGCCCCCGTCGGGGTGGAACCGAGCCTCGCGGGCGCGCACGCCGTGAGCGAGGGCGCCGCTTGGTTGATCCTGAAGGACTTCATCGGTTCCCCGGACCGCTGGTGCCCACCGCCCAGGGGGACCACGCCGTACTACTCGGTGGACCAGACGCCGGAAGTGACTGTCGTATGAGCACGGGGCGGAGGATCCGCCGATCACGGGCAGGCACCTAGACTGGGTGCATGACTCGCAAGGTGAGGCGCTGGAGCGCCGCCGCGGTCGGCGTCGCCCTGGTGGGCGGCGGCCTGATCGTCACCCGTGCGCAGGCCGCCCCGGACCTGCCGGCGCGCTCGGCCGAGCAGTTGCTCGTCGATGTGCAGTCCCCCACCACCCGTACGCTCAGCGGCACCGTGCAGACCAGCACCGATCTGGGCCTGCCGGCCCTGCCGACCACCCAGGGGACCGACACCTCCGGGCTGACCGGGCTGCTCACCGGCGATCACACCGTACGGGTCTGGCTGGACGGCACCGACCGCGGCCGGGTCTCGCTGATCGGGAACAACAGCGAGACCACCATGGTCCGCAACGGCACCGACGTCTGGACGTACGCCAGTGCCGACCGCACCGCCAGCCACACCACGCTGCCGGCGCCGAGCTCCCCCGCCCCGACGCCCGGCACCCCGGCCACCCCGCAACAGGCCGCGCAACAGCTGCTGGCCGCCGTCGAGCCGAGCACCACGGTGACCACCACCGGCACCGCCCGGGTCGCCGGCCGCCCGGTGTACGAGCTCGTCCTCACCCCCGCGGCGCGCGAGAAGACCCTGGTCCGCTCGGCCAGCGTGGCGATCGACGCGCAGACCCACGTGGTGCTGCAGGTGACCGTCGACGCGGTCGACGCGACCCACCACGCGGTGCAGGTCGGCTTCAGCTCGATCGACTACGCCACGCCCGATCCGAAGCTCTTCACCTTCACCGCGCCGGCCGGGACGACGCTGACCGAGAAACCGGCCCCCACCGGCACCGAGCCGGCCCCCACCCCCGGTGGGACCACCGGGCCGGCCCCCACCCCCGGTGGGACCACCGCGACGGCGGAGCGGCCGAAGGTCGTCGGAGACGGCTGGGACACCGTCGTGGTGCAGAAGGTCGGCACCCTGCCCACCGGGTCCGACACCTCGACGCAGACCCAGCAGGCCCAGCAGATGCTCGACGCGCTGCCGAAGGTGAGCGGCTCGTGGGGCAGCGGCCGGCTGCTGCAGGGCACGCTGTTCTCCGCCGTTCTCACCGATGACGGCCGGGTGGCCGTCGGTGCCGTCCCCGCCGACCAGCTGTACGCCGCCCTCGGCTGACCGGTGCCACCCGACACCGCGCTGTCCGCCGACACCGCCGCGATCCGCACCCACGGCCTGACCAAGGACTTCGGCCACCGCCGGGTGGTCGACGCGATCGACCTGGCCGTGCCCCGGGGGGCCGTGTACGGGTTCCTCGGGCCGAACGGGTCGGGCAAGACCACCACCATCCGGATGCTGCTCGGCCTGGCCCGGCCGACCCACGGCGAGATCACCGTGCTCGGCGCCCCGGTGCCCGACCGGGCGGCCCGGGTGCTGGGCCGGGTCGGCGCCCTGGTCGAGGGGCCGGCGTTCCATCCGCAGCTCACCGGGCGGGCCAACCTGGCCCGGCTCGACGCCGCCGACGCCCGCGCCGATCCGCGGACGTCGGCCGCCCGGATCGAGGCGGCGCTCACCCGGGTCGGTCTGCAGCAGGCCCGGGACAAGCGCTACCGGGTCTACTCCCTCGGCATGAAACAGCGGCTCGGGATCGCCGCCGGGCTGCTGGCCCCCCGCGAGCTGCTGATCCTCGACGAGCCGACGAACGGCCTCGACCCGCAGGGCACCCGGGAGGTCCGGCACCTGATCGGATCGCTGGCCGCGGAGGGCATCACCGTCCTGGTGTCCAGCCACCTGCTCTCCGAGATCGAGCAGGTCTGCACCCACCTGGGCGTGATGCGCGAGGGCCGACTGGTCGCCCAGGCCCCGATCGACCAGCTCCGGGACCGCGGCCGGGCCACCCTCCGGCTGGTCACCCCGGACGGCGAGCGGGCGGCCGAGGTGCTGCGTGGTCTCGGCGCGGAGGATGTACGCCTCGCCGGGGACGTGGTGACCGCGACGGCCGGCGACCTGGCGCCCGAGGCGGCGGTCGCCGCGCTGGTGCACGGCGGGGTCGCGGTCCGGGAGTTCGGCGTCCGCGCCGTCTCCTTGGAGGACGTGTTCATCGGGCTGACCGGGGAGGGCTTCGATGTCAGTGGGTGAGGCCGGGCCAGTGGATGCAGCGGGGTCAGCAGATGAGGCGAGGCCGGTGGCCGGTCCCGCGGCCTGGGGGCGGTTGCTCGGCTCGGAACTGCGGCTGGCCCTCGGGCGGCGGCGCAACCAGTTCGGGTTACTGGTGCTCGCCGCCCTGCCGGTGATGATCGCGGTCACCCTCAAGGTCTCCGGTTCCCGGGGCGGGCACGGCCCGGACTTCTTCAGCGCGATCACCTCGAACGGGATCTTCGTCGCCCTCGCCGCCCTGTCGGTGGAGCTGCCCCTGTTCCTGCCGCTCGCCGTCGCGGTCCTGGCGGGGGACGCCATCGCCGGCGAGGCGGGACTCGGCACATTGCGCTACCTGCTGATCGTGCCGGTGCCGCGGACCCGGCTGCTGGTGACCAAGTACGTGGCCCTGGTGATCGGAGCGCTGGAGGGCGTCGTCGTGGTGGCCGGCACCGGCTTGCTGGCCGGGGGCCTGGCGTTCGGCCTGCCACCGATGACGACCCTGTCGGGCACCACCATCGGCATGGCAGAGGCCACCGGACGGTTGGTCCTCGCCGTCCTCTACCTCGCGGCCGGGCTCGCCGCCCTGGCGGCGATCGGGCTGTTCATCTCGACGCTCACCGAACAGCCGATCGTGGCGATGGTCGCCACCACCGGCGTGGCCACCCTGATGTGGATCCTCGACTCGATCCCCCAGCTCGGCTGGCTGCACCCGTGGCTGCTGGTGCACCACTGGCTCGCCTTCGGCGACCTGTTCCGCGACCCTGTCTTCACCGACGGGATCGTCCGGGGGCTGTGGCTGGCGCTGGGCTACGCCGTGGTGTTCCTGGTCGCAGCCCGGACCGTCTTCGTCCACCGCGACATCACCAGCTGACGTCCCCGGTCGGCACGGCGTCCCCGGTCGGGACGACGCCTCCGGTCCGTACGGTCAGGGCTTGATCACCACGACCTGGCCGGTCGCGGCCTCGCAGCGGACCACCTCACCGCGCCGGCAGGTGAACGACAGGTCGGCACGCGAGGTGGGGTCGTACGCCGAGACCGTGAACTGCACGTCGGTCGACGTCGCCTTGCGGACGCTGTCGCGGGTGGCGACAGCCAGTTGGCAGCTCGACCCACCCGCCACGCCGAGCCCCTTCTCACACGTCCGGGCTGCGCCCGGGAGCCGATCGGCGTACGAACCGAAGAGGACCCCGAGCAGCAGCCCGACGAAGATGAGCAGGGCGACGACGAACGGCCAGAGCTTCCTCACCCTGCGAGGATAGCGGCCACCGCCTCCCGGCCCTGGACCGAGCCCTTGGCCGACACGGCGGCCTCGGCGGCACGGCGGCACTGGTCCATGGTCACCGCGGACAGCTGGGCGCCGACGGCCGGCAGGGCCGGCGCGGCGGCCGACAACGAGGTGACCCCCAGGCCGATCAGCACGCAGGCCAGCTGCGGGTCGGCAGCGGCCTCGCCACAGACGCCCACGGACTTGCCGTGGCGCTGGCCGGCCTCGGCGGTGAGCTGGACGAGCTTCAGCACGCCCGGCTGCCAGGGGTCGGTCAGGGTGGCCAGGTACGGTGACATCCGGTCGGCGGCCATCGTGTACTGGGTCAGGTCGTTGGTGCCGATGGAGAAGAACTCGACGTGCTCCAGCACCTGGTCGGCGACCAGCGCGATGGCCGGGACCTCGACCATGATGCCCGGGTACAGGCCACGGTCACGGCACAGCCCGGCGAACCACTCGGCCTCGCCGACGGTGGAGACCATCGGCGCCATCACCCAGGCGTCCACGTCGGCGTCGTTCGCCGCGGCAGCGATCGCGTCGAGCTGGCGGGTGAGGATCTCCGGCTTGTCCAGCGCGATCCGCATGCCGCGGACGCCCAGGGACGGGTTCTCCTCGGGGGGCATGTTGGCGAACGCGAGCGGCTTGTCGGAGCCGGCGTCGAGGGTACGGACGACGACCTTCTTGCCCCGGAAGGCCTCGAAGACCTCGGAGTAGACCTGGATCTGCTCCTCCAGGCTCGGCTCCACCTGCGCGGTGAGGAAGGCCAGCTCGGTGCGGAACAGGCCGACGCCCTCGGCGATCCCGGGGGCCGCGGCCTTGCGGGCGGCCGCACCGTCCTGGACGTTGGCGAGCAACTGGACCCGGTGCCCGTCGGCGGTCCGGGCCGGGCCTTGCCAGGCGCGGATCCGCTCGGCCTTGGCGGCGGCCTCCTGCACCCGGCGGACCGCGTCCTGTACATCCGGGTGGGGGACGATGTCGCCGGTGTCACCGTCGACCAGCAGCGGGGTGCCGTCGGCGATCTCGGCCAGGCGGGCGCCGACCGCCACGATGCAGGGGATGCCCAGCTGGCGGGCGATGATCGCGGTGTGGCTGGTCTTGCCGCCGAGCTGGGTGACCAGGCCGGCGATCACCTCGGGCCGCAGCCCGGCGGTGTCGGCGGGGGCCAGGTCGTCGGCCAGCAGCACCACCGGGGAGTCCGGGTCGGGGACCCCCGGCTCGGGCTCCCCGCGCAGCTCGGCGATCACCCGGTCGCGGACATCCTTCAGGTCGGTGGTCCGCTCGGCCATCAGGCCGCCGATCTTCTCGAACTTCGCGACGAAGGTGTCAGTTGCCTGGACGGCCGCCCAGTCGGCCGGCGCGCCCTGGTCGATCAGCTTGTTGACGGTGCGCTGCCAGCCCTTGTCCGTGGCCAGTGCAGCGGTCGCGGCGAGCACCTCGGAGGCGTGCCCGGTGACCATCCCGGCCCGGCCGGACAGCCGGCTGCCGACCACCGCGGCAGCGGCCGCGAAGCGGTCCTTCTCACCCTGGCGGCCGTCCTCGGCCACCTCGGCGCCCTGGGTCGGCAGCGCCGGCCGGGGACGGACCCACTGGGCGGGTGCATAGCCCACGCCCCCCACGACACCGAGGCCCGCCAGGAGGTCGGTCTCACCCGGGATCTTGGCCGGGAACTGCGCAGCGGTCATGTTTCCTCTTCCTCGAAGCGTGCGGGCATCCCCGGGCACGGGGATGGATGTGCCCATAACGGTACCCGACACATGTTGACATTCCAACATGTTCGGGCATACTTGTCACTAATCGGGCACCCAAACGGGCGCAATCACAGGTTCACGTTTCGTACCACGACACGATACGTGACGCCGTTCGGACGTCCGCGGAGGGGCCCACCGGCGCCCGGTCGGACGCCCCGGTCATCAGACGCCCCGGTCAGACGAAGGAGGACAACGATGTACGCCGAAGAACGTCGTGCCGCGATCGCCGACGAGGCCCGCAACGAGGGCCGCGTCCGGGTCGTCGACCTGGCCGGCCGGTTCGATGTCGCCCCCGAGACGATCCGCCGCGACCTCGACGTCCTGGAGGCCGACGGGGTGCTCAAACGGGTGCACGGCGGCGCGATCCCGGTGATCGGGTTCGACGGTCGGGAGACCACGCTGCCGGAGCGGGAGATCGCCAACGCCGGTGCCAAGCGGGCGATGGCCGAGGCGGCCCTCACGTACGTCCCGCAGCAGGACGGCACCGTCATCCTCGACGCCGGCTCGTCCACCGGGGCCCTCGCCGCGCTGCTCGTCGCCCCCGGGATCACCTTCAACAACCTCACGATCGTCACCGACTCGGTGCCTGCCGCGATGACCCTGTCCGCGGTGCCGCATCACACCGTGCACATCCTCGGCGGCACCGTCCGCGGTGTCACCCAGTCGACGGTCGGCGCCGCCGCCCTGGAGACGCTGGGCCGGTTGCGCGTCGACGTCGCCTTCGTCGGCACCAACGGCATCTCCGGCACCTTCGGCCTGACCACCCCGGACGCCGCCGAGGCCGCCGTGAAGCGGGCGATGATCGCCGCCTCGCGCCGCACCGTGGCGCTGGCCGACCGCTCGAAGTTCGGCCACGACTTCTTCATCAGCTTCGCCGCACTGTCCGACATCGATGTCCTCATCACCGACGGGAGGCCACCGGCCGCCCTCGCCGCAGCCCTGTCCGCCCACGAGACCGAGGTCGTGATCGTATGATCGTCACGTTCACCGCCAACCCGAGCATCGACCGTACGGCCGAGCTCGACGAGCCCCTGCTGCGCGGCGGGGTGAACCGCATCCGCGCGCTCCACGACGGCCCCGGCGGCAAGGGGGTCAACGTCTCCCGGGCGCTGCACCTCGCCGAGGTGGCCTCCGTCGCGGTCCTCCCCTCCCCCACCACCCACCCGATCGTCGCGGCGCTGCGCGAGGCCGGCGTGGACCACCGGCCCATCCCGGTCACCAGCCGGGTCCGGACCAACATCACGCTGTCCGAGGACGACGGCACCACCACCAAGATCAACGAGCCGGGCAGCACCATCGGCCCCGACGGGCTGGTCGTCCTCCGCGACACCCTGGTGGACCTGGCCGCCGACGCCGCCTGGGTCGCCCTGTGCGGCTCCCTGCCGCCGGGCCCCGCAGCCGACTGGTACGCCGACCTCGTCGACGCCCTGCGGCCCACCGGCGCCCGGATCGCCGTCGACACCTCCGACGCCCCGCTGCAGGCGCTGGCCGACCGGCTGCCCGGGTCCGCCCCCGACCTGCTGAAGCCGAACGCGTTCGAGCTGGCCCTGCTCACCGGTGCCGACGGTGACCGGCTGGAGCAGGCGGCCGCACAGGGTGACTTCGGCCCCACCGTCCGCGCCGCCCGCGCCCTTGTCGACCGCGGCGTCACGTACGTCCTGGCCACCCTCGGGGCCGCCGGCGCGGTGCTCGCCTGCGCCGACGGCGCCTGGACCGCCACCCCGCCCCCGATCGTGCCGATCAGCACGGTCGGCGCCGGCGACTCCTCCCTCGCCGGCTTCCTCCTCGCCCACGTCCGCGGCGACGCCCCGGCCGACTGCCTCCGCCACGCCGTGGCGTACGGGTCGGGCGCCACCGCACTCCCCGGGACCACGGTCCCCCGCCCCGACCAGACCACCCCCCACAGCGCCACCGTCGCCGTGTACACCCGGTAAGGAACCACCCACCATGTCTGACCTCATCACCCCGGAGTTGGTGACCCTCGACGCGGCCATCGGCGCCACGAAGGACGACGTCATCCGATCCCTCGCCGCCCTGGTGGCGGCCGCCGGTCGGGCGACCTCCGCCGAGGGGCTCGCCGACGACGCCCTCGACCGCGAGGCCAAGGCCGCCACCGGCCTGCCCGGCGGCATCGCCATCCCGCACTGCCGCTCCGCCCACGTCACCACCGGGTCGCTGGCCTTCGCCCGGCTGCGTCCCCCGGTCGACTTCGGCGACAAGGAGGGCGGCGCCGACCTCGTCTTCCTGATCGCCGCCGCCGCGGGCGAGGGCCAGGAGCACCTGAAGCTGCTCTCGAAGCTCGCCCGGGCCCTGGTCCGCAAGGACTTCGTCGCCGCCCTGCGCGCGGCCCGGACACCCGAGGAGGTCGTCGGACTGGTCAACGACGTGGTCAGCCCACCGGCCAGGGCGGCCGCACCCGCCACCGTGGCCGGCGCCGCCCCGGCCGCCACCACCGCGACCCCCGCCGGTCCCCGCAAGCTGGTGGCGGTCACCGCCTGCCCGACCGGCATCGCCCACACCTACATGGCCGCCGACTCGCTCGCCCAGGCCGCCACCGAGCTCGGCTACGAGATGCAGGTGGAGACCCAGGGCTCCTCGAGCTTCACCGCCCTGCCCCGTGAGGTGATCGAGCAGGCCGACGCGGTGATCTTCGCCACCGATGTCGGTGTCCGGGACCGCGACCGGTTCGCCGGTAAGCCCGGCGCCGAGTCCGGCGTCAAGGCGGGCATCTCCGACCCCAAAGGCCTGATCACCAAGGCGCTCGCCGCAGCCGACGACCCGAACGGCCACCGGATCGCCGGTGGCGGCACGGCCGAGAGCTCCGGTACGGACACCGGCAACCTCGGCTGGGGCAAGCGGATCCAGCAGGCGCTGATGACCGGTGTGTCGTACATGATCCCGTTCGTCGCGGCCGGCGGTCTGCTGATCGCCCTGGGCTTCCTCTTCGGCGGCTACCAGATCGCCCTCGGCACCACCGCCAAGGACATCATGGCCAACAACACACTGCTGGACCTGCCCCCGGGCGGTCTGTTGCAGTACATCGGCGTGGTGCTGTTCACCATCGGCGGGGCCGCCTTCGGCTTCCTGGTCCCGGCTCTGTCCGGCTACATCGCGTACGCGCTGGCCGGCCGACCCGGCATCGCCCCCGGTTTCGTCGGCGGCACGATCGCCGTCGCCGTCGGCGCCGGGTTCATCGGCGGCCTGGTGACCGGTCTGGTCGCCGGCTTCATCGCGATGTGGATCGGCTCCTTCAAGGCACCCCGCTGGCTCGCCGGCCTGATGCCGGTGGTGATCATCCCGCTGCTGACCACCCTGATCACCGGCGCACTGATGTACCTGCTGCTCGGCCGCCCGCTGGCGATGCTGACCACGGCGCTGGGCAACTGGCTCACCGGGATGTCCTCCGGCGGCACGATCGTGCTCGGCATCGTCCTCGGGCTGATGATGTGCTTCGACCTCGGTGGCCCGGTCAACAAGGCCGCCTACCTCTTCGCCACCGCGGGCCTGTCCGCCCAGACCGAGGCCTCGTACATGATCATGGCCGCCGTGATGGCCTCCGGCATGGTCCCGCCGCTGGCGATGGCGCTGGCCACCACCGTCCGCAAGAAGCTGTTCACCGAGGCCGAGCTGGAGAACGGCCGGGCGGCCTGGCTGCTGGGAGCCTCGTTCATCTCCGAGGGGGCCATCCCGTTCGCCGCCGCGGACCCGTTCCGGGTGATCCCGTCCATGATGGCCGGCGGGGCGCTCACCGGCGCGCTGTCGATGGCCTTCCACGTCACCCTCCGGGCACCCCACGGCGGCATCTTCGTCTTCTTCGCGATCGACCCGATCCTGGGCTTCCTGGTGGCCCTCGCAGCCGGCATGGTGCTCGGTGCCTTCCTGGTGATCGTGCTGAAGAGCGTCGGGCGACGCAACGTCGCCGTAGAAGCCACCCCCGCCGCCGTCGCCGCCTGAGCGCCCAGTAGTCTGAACCGCACCGATCACGAAGGAGGATCCCATGCCGTCCACCAAGGTCATCGTCGGCTCCGCAGTGGGCCTGCACGCCCGCCCGGCCTCGATCATCGCCGAGGCCGCCTCGGCCTACGACGACGAGATCCTGATCTCGCTCGCCGACGATCCGGACGAGGAGCCCGCTGACGCCAGCTCGTCCCTGCTGATCATGGCGCTCGGCGCCTCGAAGGGCCGCGAGGTCATCGTCGAGTCGGAGAACGAGGAGGCGATGAACAAGATCGCCGGCCTCGTCGCCCAGGACCTCGACGTCTGAGCGCAAGCCGCGCAAACCGGACCGACGGGCCCCGGTCACCCCTCCGGGTGACCGGGGCCCGCGTCTGTCGTACGGGGCCTTACCGGTCGTACGAGCGGTCAGCAGCCGGCGACCGGCGCCACGTGCGGGTCGGGCAGCGCCCGCATGCCCACCGTGGCCGGCTGGCCCGGGGCGCTCCAGCCGCCGGCCAGCAGGACGTCCCCGGCGCTGTCGCGCAGCACGGCGGTCGGGGCGCCGAACGGGGTGGTCTCCAACCGGTCGTCGGACGGCGCGCGGGAGGTCACCGCGACCGTCACCACCCCGGCCGAGGTGACCGCGGCGGTGCCGGCGGTGGCCAGCGCCGGCCCCAGGCCGGAGCCGGTGTCCCGCAGCCCCGGCGCCGGGGCCGCCCGCGGGACGTCCGGTCGGGTGGTCCGGGCCAGGTCCGGCGCGTCGGTGGGCCC